>JALYLP010000309.1 GCA_030774195.1 Actinomycetota bacterium
GCCCGCGATCTGGCGGGCGCGGAGGCGCACGCCTTCGTCGCCCGCCACGTCGAACCAGCGCTCCTCCATTGTCGGCCATGGTAGAGGGACCCGCCCATCCGAGAGCCGGCCCGGATGCTCGAACCGATCCGAGGGGTTCCGAGTTCGGCGCGCGCAGCGTAGGCTCAGGGACCGCCGAACGAAGGGGGAGCGATGTACGGAACGTGCGCACGGATGGTGGTCAAGCCCGAGAACCGCGAGAAGATGCAGGCGATCTTCGACGAGGAGCCCACCGACACGAAGGGCTACATCGCCTCGCACGTCTTGATGGAGAACGACAGCGACAACGTCTGGCTGCTCGCGATCTTCGAGGACCGCGCGACGTACGACGCCAACGCGGACGACCCCAAGCAGCACGAGATGTACTTGAAGTACCGCGCCCTCCTCGAGGAGGAGCCGGAGTGGCACGACGGCGAGATCCGGTCGTTCCCCTAGGTCGACCGGTAAAGATCGATGGCCGACGCGCTACAGAACTTCATCGACGGGAAGTGGGTCGACGCGCAGGACGGTGAGCGCTTCGATGTGTTCAACCCAGCGACCGGCGCCGTGATCGCGACGGCGCCTCACTCCAAACCGGCCGACGTCGATGCTGCCGTCGCCGCCGCGCGACGGACCTTCGACGAGGGCACGTGGTGGCCGGGGACGGCCGCACGCCGACGCGGGCGGATCCTCCTCAACGCCGCGGACATCGTGCGCCGGGAGCAGGAACGCCTCGCCCGGCTCGAGTCACTGGATGCGGGGAAGCCGATCGGCGAGGCACGTGAGGACATCGCCGAGGTGGCGTTCATGTTCGAGTACTACGGCGGGTGGGCGACCAAGATCGCCGGGGAGTCGCAGCACGTGGACGCGGACGCGATGTTCATGGTGTGGAAGGAGCCGGTCGGGGTCGCGGTCGGGATCACACCGTGGAACTACCCGATGATGATGGCGACACAGAAGGTGGCGCCCGCGATCGCCGCGGGCTGCACGTTCATCCTCAAGCCGCCCGAACAGACCCCGCTCACGTGCCTCGAGCTGCCGAAGATCCTGGAGGAGGCGGGGCTGCCGACCGGCGTGTTCCACGTGCTGACGGGATTCGGGGAGACCGCCGGTGCACCCCTGGTCGCCCACCCGGGTGTGGACAAGATCGGGTTCACGGGCTCGCGCGAGGTCGGGAAGCTCATCATGCGCAGCGGCGCCGACACCTTGAAGCGGGTCACCCTGGAGCTGGGGGGGAAGTCGCCGAACATCGTGTTCGCCGATGCCGACTTCGACGCCGCGGTCGAGGGGTCGGCCAACGGCGTGTTCTGGAACCAGGGCGAGATCTGTTCGGCCGGAACGCGCGTGTTCGTGGAGCGCGGGATCTACGACGATGCCGTGAACGCGATGGGCGAGCGGGCGACCGGGATCGCGCTCGGAGACCCGTCCGACGACGGGACCACGATGGGACCGCTGGTTTCCCGCGAGCAGCAGGAGCGGGTCCAGCATTACCTCGAGGTGGGGGCCGGCGAGGCGCGACTGGCAGCGCAGGGCTCGACCCCGCAGGACCCGTCGCTCGCGAACGGCTACTTCGTTCCGCCGACGATCTTCGCGGATGTCACGAACGACGCGACGATCGCGCGCGAGGAGATCTTCGGCCCCGTGATGTCCGTGATCCCGTTCCGTTCCGTCGACGACGTGATCGCGATGGCGAACGACAACGACTATGGGCTGGCCGCGGCCGTGTGGACGAACGACGTCAAGAAGGCCATGCGGACCGCGCAAGCGCTCCGTGCGGGGATCGTGTGGATCAACGACACACAGCCGGCTCCGACCGAGATGCCCTGGGGCGGCTACAAGCAGTCGGGCGTGGGACGCGAGCTCGGCAAGCAAGGCCTGGACGACTACCTGGAGGAGAAGGCCGTCTACCTCAATCTGTCGTGAGGCCGCGTCCGGCTCGAGGAGCCAGCCACCCCACGATCACGATCCCGGCGGTGGTGCTCACGATCACGACCATGGCCGCACGGAGGTCATACGCCTGCGCGATCCACCCGAAGATCGGCGGGCTCCAGACGAACCCGGAGTACCCGACGGTCGTCACCGCGGCGACACCGTTCGCTTGATCCCCCGGCGCGGCCTCGTCCACCAGCCCGAACGCGGCGGGGGCCGACGCCGAGATCGCGAACCCGAGGACCAGGAACGCAACCGCGACGACCGCCGGACTGCTCGTGGCCGCCGCGACGCCGCCACCGATGGCCGCCCCGACCCCCGAGAGCACGATCGTGATCCGCCGGCCGAAGCCGAACAGCACACGTCCCGCGAACAGTCGCCCGACGCAGAGTGCCGCGGAGAACGCGGCGAACGCCACGGCCGCCTTCGATGCCGACGCCCCGAGTTGGTCCTGGAGATAGAGGCCCGACCACGTATCCATCGAGCCCTCGACGAGGAACGCGAAGAGGATCACCAGCGCCGGCACCCACAGCGTCGGATGCCGGCGGAACGCCGACAACGAGAACGTCGACGGGTCGCCGGCCGGTGCCATGCTCTTCGCACCGCGTCGGGCGTTCCACGCGGCCGTCAGGAACAGGAGGAGTCCGGCGATCACGAGAGCGGCCGGGTAGTCCGCACCCGCTGCCACGGTGGCGCCGCCCACGATGGCTCCCGTGACCCCACCCGCGGCGTAACTGGCGTGCAGCCACTGCAGGACCGGGCGCCCGGTGGCGACCTCGACCCGCTGTGCCTCGACGTTCAGGAAGACGTCGATCAGCCCGTTACCGGCTCCGACCA
>JALYLP010000310.1 GCA_030774195.1 Actinomycetota bacterium
CCCAGACCTCGGTCCCGTCGGGGCGGACGTGCCGGAATTCCCTGAAGAACGGGGCCCCCTGAGCGACGGCGACCTTCCACGACTCGAGCATCCCGGCTAGGTCGTCGGGATGGATCAGCCGGACCCAGGCGGGGCCCGCCTCTTCGAAGAACGACTGCGGGTATCCGAGGATCGCTTCGACGTTCGGGCTGATGTACAGGGTCTTGGGGAGCGTCTCGTCGGAATCGATGTAGATCACGGCCGGGAGGTGCTCCACGATCGACCGCATATCGGCTTCGGGGTCGGACCCGTGCGGGATCCAGGAGACGTCGCTGGTCACACGTGCAGGGTAGCGGACTCCCTCCGCCGTTCGCTCGTCCTCGGGCGGTTAGGTCTTCGTGTGCTTCTGGACGAACGCGAGTGAGATGTCGGCGACCTCTTGCCAGCCGCTGTCGATCGTGAGCGCGTGGCCGCGGCCCGGGACCTTCATGATCTCGGTCACACCTTCGTTGCGCCTCTGGCGCTTGTAGGACGCGTTCGCGATGGCCCACGGAACCACGTGGTCCTTCTCGCCGTCCAGGATCAGTAGGGGGCCCCGGTCGGGATTCTTCGTCTTGACCTTCGCCTCCGTCCACGGGTTGAAGTTGGCCGCCGCGGCCTGGAAGAGCGGCTCACCGGGGGTCGGCACCGCGAAGGTCTGGTACAGCTCCTTCGCCTCGTCCTCGCTCACGGCGTTCGCGAAGGAGTAGCGGAACTGCTCGTAGGTGAGCGGCACCGCGCGGTGGTAGTTCGCGGGGTTCTTGAGCACCGGCGACGCGGATCGCAGCGACGAGATCGGCAACGGAAGCACGCCCCGGAAGGGCGCCGGATCGATCGCCACGGAGACCTTCGCCAAACCGCGTCCCGCGAGGATCTGGGCGAGGAGCCCACCGAACGAGTGCCCGATGACGGCCGGCTTCTTCTTCAAGCCACGGATGACGTCCTCGAAGTGATCCGCAACCTCACCGACGGACTTGTTGGCGAAGACCTCGGGGTGCGCCTTGGCCTGGGCGACCGTGTCGGGGTCATCCGGCCAGCCCGGCGTCAGCGCCGTGTAGCCGTTCTTCTCGAAGAGTTCGGCCCACCGATCCCAGCTGGTGGGGAGCAACCACAGGCCGTGGACGAACACCACTGGCGTGCTCCCGGCGGTGTTCGCCCGATCAACCTGTTTGGCCTCGTGCTCGGTGACCGGCGCCTGCTCCTTGTCCTTCATGCTGCACCCCCCAGTCGTCCCGCTTGATCGCTTCGGAGCAACCACCCTAGGTCGCACCTGGAGATAGGACAAATCCGGCTGGATCGGGTGTCAGGCCGAGCACGTCGATCGATAGGGCTCGTTGGGGGCGATCTCCTGCCACTCCGCCGGGGTCACATCTCCGATGATCGAGCACGCCTGTGCTTTCCAGGACCCCGGATCCGCGCGATAGACGAACGCCGGCCCGTTCCCGGTCACCATGACGATGCGTCCATCGGGGAGGAACCGTATCGTTCCGTCGTGCCCATCAGGCGATCCGGTATACGTGCTTCCGATGCGCCGGTCCGACGCGACATCCCAGAGAGAGACCACGGCGGCGTCGGAGATGGCGAGAGAGGAACCGTCGGGGCTGTACGCGATCGAATCTGCGGCGGCCTGGATGGATGGGGCAGCATCCGTCCACGTGGACGTGTCCAGGAACCTCACGATCCCGGTCGCCAGGGACAGGGCGAGGGTCCTGCTGTCGGGGGAGAACGCCATGCTCTTCACCTGGATGTGCTCCTTGACCTCGGGGGAGGCGACCCGTAGCCCTGTGGTCGTATCCCATATCTCGATGTCGGAATCGGTCGCCGCTACGATGAGGCTCCCATCGGGGCTGAACACGACTCCATCGCCCGATGATGCGCTTCCGGTCAGGTGATACGACAGGCCCACGGTTCGCATCGACAGTGTGTCTCGGACGACCACCGTGCTCGTCCTCGAGCTCCCGCCCACAGGGAACCCGCCCACAGGGAAGAGGTCATCGCTCACGGTGGCGAACGTGCTTCCGTCCGGACCGAAGGTTCCCTCCCAGGTCGCGCCGCCGCCGCTTCGCAGGACGGAGCCGATCCGACTCTGGCTCCTAACATCCCAGAGCGCGATGTTCTTCTCGGTCGGTTCGTTCGTGCCGTATCCTCCGTCACAACTCTCGAGCAGCCGGGATCCGTCCGGGCTCAGGGAGGCGGAACAGGTCTGACCTGGTAGTCCCGGGATGCTCGATATCGCCCCCGTCTCCGTATCCCAGAGCCCGATCCGCGCCGCATGCGCCGAGGGCCCGCCCGAACGTTCGAAAGCGACGAGACCGCCGTCTCCCACCCCGAACCGCGGAGCGTCGGCGCCGATGTTCGTTGAGGAGGCGAGCCCACGCGTGCCGTTGAGGTCCCAGATCGCGACCGACGAGCCCGAGCCTGAGCCCGAGCTGTAGAGGGTGCTTCCATCCGGACTCACCGCGAGTCCTCCCGAGTCGGAAAACGTGGCGAGGAGTCGAGACGTTCCGACCTCCCAGAGCTTGATCAGTCCATCGATCCCCGACGTGATCACCGTTCTCCCGTCCGGCGTGAAGACGGCGCCCGTCACCGGTCCGGCGTGGTGGCCGTCCATCCTCCGAACCGCGCCGGTTCGCACGTCGATCAAGGCGACATCCCCATCCAGCTGTCCGACGGCAAGCGTTCGTCCGTCGGAACTGGCCGCGACGGCCGCACCTCCCACATCGAAGTGCTTCAGTCGTCGCCTCGAGCTTGGATCCCAGATCGTCGTCCCACCGTCGAACCACGAAACGGCCAAAGTCCCATCCGGGAGATAGGTCATACTCGTGAAATGCCGAGAGTCGGTGCTTCCCGCCTCGGTCTCGGTGTTGAACGTTCCAACATCGATGTAACTCCTTGGATCGCCGCCGGTGTGGGGATCGATGAAGGCGATGTATCGATCAGTGGTCGGGCTCAGGCTGGCACTGTTCAGGTCCGCGGCGGCGACGGCTAGTTGCTTCCCGTTCGGCGAGAACGCCAAGCTCATGGCGGCCGTCTGCCTTCCGATGGCCCAAGCAGGGATGACGTGGTGGTCCCGTGCATCGACGAGTCCGACATACGTGACCCCGCCCGTCACCCCCGCGACGGCCACGGTCTGGCCCGAGGGGTCGAATGCGATCTCGTTCGGAAACCCGTCGTCAAGGACCGGGACGGGGCTGCCCACCATCGCTCGCGAGCCCGTATCGAAGAAGGCCAGCGAACCGCCGAGATCGGCCACCACCGTTCGTCCGTCGGGTGCCACGGCGACGCCCTCCAACCTGCCGGAGGTCGGGATCAAACCTGTGGCACTGGGGTTCCGCTGCAAGACCTGGAGCAGAGCGCTGCGCGTATCGATGGAGTCATCGAGGCTCAGCCCGGCGAGTGCGAGCTGGACGGACCGACCGAGGTCCGTCTCCGCAACGGCTTGTGCGGCCAATCGCTTGGACTCGGCCACGGTCGCGACGGCTCTCGCTTGGGTCCGCTGCTGCAAGGCCAAAGAGGCTCCGACCAACGCCACGACGAGGAACACCGCGACGCCTGCGAGGGATCCCTTCAATCGTCGATTCATGCGACGGGTTCGGTCGATCTCCGCTTGCGAGGCCTCTCGACTCTGCTCGAGGAACGCCCGTTCCTGCTCGTTCAACTCGACGGTGTGCTGCGCGGTCCAATCCATCGCCGATGCGAGCCGGGCTCCTCGATAGAGGTCGGCAGGATCTTCACCGCCCGTCGTCCAATCCCGTGCGGCCCCCGTCAGGTGGTGGTGGAGTCGGCGACCCTCGATGTCTTCCTCGAGCCATCCCCGAAGCCTCGGCCACTCCCGAAGCAGCGCGTCATGCGCCACTTCGACGGCGCCTTCGCTGACCGTGAGCATCCGTGCGTCCGCCAACACGGTGAGCACCTCGGCCGCATCGGGATCGTGGTCGACATCGAGCTCGCCGAGTGGGACGCGCCGTCCGATGGCAGCATCCCCGATCTCCGTTCCCGCCAGCCTGAGCAGCGTCGCCCGCGCGACGATCTGTTGCTGCGGCGACAGTCGTGCGTAGGCGTCCTCCGCCAAGCGAGCCACCGCCGCGCGGACACCACCCGTCTCGCGATAGCGCTCCATCGTGAGCATCCGACCGTCGCGCCGCTGCCAGAGCTCGAGGAGGGTCGTCGACAACAAGGGGAGACCTCCCGGCT
>JALYLP010000311.1 GCA_030774195.1 Actinomycetota bacterium
GGCCCGCTCAGTCGCGGGGGTCGGGATCCCGTAACAACGCAGCAGATGCTCGACCTCCTCCGGTTCCAACCACGAGGTGGTTCCGCCGAGGGCGGCCGAGAGGATGGCCGCGGCCTCGTCGGCACGACTGTCCTCGAACGTCACCACCGTCCCTTCGGGCCGTTGCCGCCACTGCCCGTAGATCGCGGTGTGCGCGAGCGCGATCGCCGCTTGCTCGGGGAAGGCGAACGATGGGATGCCGACCGACCCGGCACGGAGCTCGTCGGGCACGCCGCGCGCGCTCATGAACGCGGTGATGACCGGGATCGTCCGGTCGAGCGAACCGACGGCCTCCGCGATATGCCGGGCAACGTCGGGAGCCTGCGATGCCATCGGCGGGATATAGATGACGACGAGGGCGTCGACCTCGCCCGAGCGCGCCACGACCCGGATCGCTTCCGCGTACTCGTCCCCACCGGCGGAGGCGATCATGTCGACGGGGTCCTCCGTGGACGCTTCGGGGGGGAGCGCCCGAGCCAGCGCCGCCGAGGTCGCCTCCGAGAACCGCGGGACCGTGAGCCCTCGCGCCTCGGCAGCGTCTGCACATTGCACCGCGAGGCCGCCGGCGTTCGTGATGATGCCCACCCGGTTCCCCGTCGGGGCGGGTTGGTGCGCGAGGATGGCGGCGACGTCGAGCATCTCTTCCAGCGTGTCCGTCCGGATCACGCCGTTCTGCCGGAACAGCGCATCAAGCGCCGAGTCCGACGCGATGATCGCGGCGGTGTGGGATGCGGCTGCACGGATCCCGGCGGGACTCCGGCCGCTCTTCACGGCGACGATCGGCTTCCGAGCCCCGATCCGCCGCGCCAGGCGCGCGAAGCGTTTCGGATTGCCGAAGGACTCGAGATAGAGCAGGACCACGTCGGTCCGCGCGTCGTCGGCCCAGAAACTCAGGATGTCGTTCCCGGAGATGTCGGCCTTGTTGCCGACCGAGACGAACTGGGAGAGGCCGAGGCCGAGTCGCGCCGTCTGGTCCATCACGGCGAGCCCGACCGCCCCGCTCTGCGAGAGGAACCCCACGCGCCCTGGCACGGGGACGGTCGTCGCGAACGTGCCGTTCAGCCCGACCTCGGGATCGGTGTTCACGATGCCCATGCAGTTCGGGCCGATCAACCGCATGCCGGAGGCGCGACACACCTCGAGCAGCTCACGCTCGCGCTGTGGCCCCTCCCCCCCGGTCTCCGCGAACCCGGCAGAGATCACGACGAGCGCGCGCACCCTCTTCTCCGCGCACTGGCGTGCGACCGGGAGCACGTGAGCGGCCGGCACGGCGATGAACGCGAGGTCGACCTGAGCCGGGACGTCCAGGACGCTCGGGAACGCGGCGACACCCTGGACCGCGGTCGCACGCGGGTTGACCGGGTACACGACGCCGTGGAACCTCCCTTCCAGGAGGTTCAAGAAGAGGCGCCCGCCGATCGCACCCGGGTCGCGTGAGGCGCCGATGACCGCGATCACGTCGGGGACCAGGAACGACCTGACCGCGTTCGCGGCGGCCGCGATGTCTCGATCCTCGAAGTGACGAGCCGCGTCCTCGGTGAGCGTGGTCGGGATCGTGACCTCGATCGAGCCGGGGAGTGCGCGGATCCGCGGCGAGAACCCGCTCGCCCGGAAAACCGCGATCATCGGATGGTTCTCGGGCAGCACCTCCGCGAGGAACGTCGTGATGCCGTTTTCGCGAGCTGCCTCGGCGAGCTGGCCGATCAGCAGAGACCCCAGCCCACGCCGTTGGACGCGATCGCTGACGCTGACACCGACCTCTGCCCGTGTGTCGTCGATCCGGAAGTACTGCGCTCCGCCCACCACCGTTCCCTCATCACCGCCCGTCAGCGCGAGCAGGGTGACGTGCGTGGGTGGATCGACGACAACCGCCTGGGCGGCGACCTCGCCGACGTCGACCACCGATGAATGGAAGCGCAGATGCCGGCTCTCCGGCGACAGTTCGATCAGGTATCCCTCGACCCGAACCCGGTCCTCGGGGGTCGCCGGACGGATCCGCACCGTGGAGCCGTCACGCAGGACGCGGTCGACCGGCGCGATCGGAGCCGACGTGGCACGCACGGGGACATCCTACGCAGGGCCGTCGTGGGACCCGAAGGATCAGCGAGCGAGTGGCTCGGCGCTCGGGCCCAACGATCCCGAGAACTCGATCCGGTCGCGTCCGGCGAGCTTCGCCCGATACATCGCCGCGTCGGCTTCGCGGATCACGTCCTCCGGTCGAGCGTTCCCGTCGGCGCAGCTCGCGACCCCGAGGCTTGCGGTCGTGGTCACACGCCGGCCGGCGATCGTGAAGGGCTCCTTCAGCTGCCCGGCCAACCGTTCGGCGAAGAGCCGGGCATCTCCGGGCTTCGAGACGTCTCCCACGAAGATCACGACGAACTCATCGCCGCCGTACCGGGCGACGGTGTCGGTCGGTCGAACGGCGGCCGACAGTCGCTCCGCGACCTGGATCAGGAGCTCGTCCCCCGCGCCGTGGCCGAACGTGTCGTTCACGTCTTTGAAATCGTCAAGGTCGACGAAGACCAGCGTCGCTCCGACGCCCGGTTCGCGAGCCGTCCGGGCGAGCGCCATGGTCAGCCGATCCAACAACAGCTGCCGGTTCGGCAGTCCGGTCAGGACATCGTGGACGGCCCGGTGCAGTAGCTCGTCCTCGACCAGCTTTCGGGCGCTGAAGTCCTCGAGCATCCCCATCGCGTAGAGCGGCAGGAGGTTCGGTCCTCGGACCAACGTGACCACGGTGCGGCACCATAGGAACGATCCGTCCTTGCGACGGAAGCGATGCTCCGCCCGGCAGCGGTCCCGGTGGCCTGCTCGCAGTTCGGCGAGCTCATCGAGGATCTCCTCGTCGTCCGGATCCACCAGATCCGCGAGCGGGATGCCGCTCAGCTCTCCCTCGTCGTATCGGCCCAGCCATTCGATGGTCGCGTTCGCTTCGGTGATCCGCCCGTCCAACGCCAGGGTGAAGACGCCGATCGCCGCGGCATCGAAGAGGGTCCGGAACTTGAGCTCGCTGTCGGCCATCGCCTGTTCGGCCTGCCTCCGCTTCGTGATGTCGACCATGACCCCTTGCCAGCAGAGCGTTCCCGTCGAAACGTCCGGAACGACCGCAGCTCGCTCGCTCACCCACACGACACGACCGTCACGGTGGAGCAGCCGGTACTCCTCGCTCAAGGTCAGCTTGTGCTTGCGTGCGTTCTCGTCCGCGGCGACGAGCCGATCACGGTCCTCGGGGTGCAGGATCCGGAGCCACAGCTCGCTCTCGTCCAGCCAGTCGCCGAGCGGGTAGCCGAGCATCTGCTCGATCTGTGGGCTGATGTAGACGGGGATCGAGTGGCCGGGGTCGTCCACGATCCGGTCTAGGAAGGTCGCCACCCCCGGGATGCTCTCGGCGAGGGTGCGGAACTGCTCCTCGCGATCCTCCGCGCGCTGGGCGTGCTCGACCTTCTGCACCGGTGAACCGTCGTGCTCGTCGGTTGTCTGCATCGGCGTCGGCGCCGGGCGGGCCCACGCCGCGGCCGGCACTCCCCCAGAGTCATCGGTCGGTAGGGAGCGACCCCTGAGGCGGAGGCCGGCGGTGGTTCGATGGCTGAGACGATGGCATGCTGGAGGGACGAGCCCAGCGATCGGGAGGAGACGGCATGAACCTGAACAGCATCTTGATCGGGTCCGAGGCCCCACAGATCCTGGCGGACTACTACACGAAGCTCTTCGGCAAGCCCGGATGGGAGGACGGCGGGTACACGGGCTGGCAGATCGGCAGCGGCGGGATCACCGTTGGACCGCACGATCAGGTCAAGGGGAGGAACACCCAACCGGGCAGGTTGATCTGGAACATCGAGAGCGCCGATGTGAAGGGCGACTTCGAGAAGCTCAAGGCCGCTGGCGCGACCGTGATCCAGGAGCCGTACCACCCTGGTGACGATCAGTCAGAGGTGTGGATCGCAACGTTCTCCGATCCGGACTCGAATTACTTCCAGCTCGTCAGCCCGATGTAGCTGGGCAGCCACGGGTCGGCACGCGCTCCCCGTTCCTCACTGCTCCATCATGTCGTGCAGGCGACGCTCGATCGCCTCTGCGTTGTCGCCGGTCTTCTCCTTGATCAAGCCAACGATCTGATCCCACTTGCCTTGGGGTCCGATCGAGGTCATCGTTCTCTCTTCACCCTTCGCGCCGCAAGGTCGTAGGCTGCGCTGCGATCGGACGAAGGAGGAGGAGTCATGTCGGCACAAGACGACGCGGAACTGGTTCGAAGGGGATACGAGGCGTTCATCGCCGGTGACTTGGAGTATCTGAACGAGCACCTGCATGAGAACGTCGTGTGGCATGTCCCGGGTCACAACGTGACGTCGGGCGACTACCGTGGCCGGGAGAACGTGCTGGGCTACTTCGCCAAGAGCGTCCAGATCGCTCTGCCGGAGTTCGAGATGCACGACATCGTCGCCTCCGATGACCACGTGGTCGCGCTGTCGACCATCCGCTGGCGTCGCAACGACAACGACGAGACCTTCGAAGACCGGATCGGTCAGGTCTTCCATCTGCTGGACGGCCAGGTGGTGGAGGTGTGGACGATGGGCGAGGACCTGGCCGGCTTCGACCGGTTCCTTGAGGGCGTCTCGCCGTAGGGAGACCCTTGATCCCGGGAAGGCTTACCGCCCTTCGTCGGAGGTCACCCGGTGCGAGGTGAGGTCGATGAAGACCTCCGCGATCTCGGGGAGCTCCTGTCGCAACGTGTGGTCGATGTCGTCGAGTGCTTCCGCAAGCTCGTCGGCCGTCTTCCCGGGCGCGGGATGCACCTTCGCTGCCACGATCACCTCCTGGGGTGCACCGTAGACGGCTTGCACACTCAGGACCTCGTCGATGCTGGGTGACTGCTCGATGATCGCGTAGACCCGCTCCAACCTGGCGGGGAGCATCGATCGACCGATCAGGAGATCGGCGAGCGGGCGCGCAAGACCGAACGCGGTCGCTGCGAGGAGGAGCCCGATCAGCAGCGCGGCGATCGCGTCAGCGTTCTCCAGCCCAGCGAACTCGTGCAACAGGAGCCCCCCGGCGGCCAGCACCAAACCGACCAACGCGGCGCCGTCCTCGACGACGATCGCGCGCAGCGTGGGGTCGCTCGTGTGCCGGAGGAACTCCGTGGTCGACTCGCCCCAGAGCGCAGCCTCCCGTCGCGTCTGAGCGAGGCCCTGCAGCAAGGAGGCTCCATCGGCGACGAGGGCGATCGCCAGAACGACCCACGCGACGAGGTACCGTTCGACCGCCGTCCCACGAGAAGCTCGCGGACGGCGAGGGCGATCGAGAGACAACCGCCGATCAGGAACGACGCGATCGCGGCGATGAACGCCCATAAGAACCGCGCGCCCCCGTGCCCGAGGGGATGCAGGGCGTCCGAGGGTCGGCGTCCACGCTTCAGCGAAAGTCCGAGCAGGAGTTCGTTGACCGAATCCGCGGCAGAATGAGCGGCCTCCGCGAGCAGGGCGGCGGAGCCGGTCGTCAGTCCGGCGACGAGCTTCGCTCCGGCGACGACGAGGTTCGCGACCAGGGCGAAGGCGATGCTGCGTTGGTTCCGGCCGCTCTCGCCGGATCGAAGCGCCGCGGTCGAGTGGCGCAGTGGGATCGCCCGTCGTGCGGGAGGTCCGTCGACCCGAGGTCGGATCGGCTCAGGCTCATCCGGTGCCGGCAACGGGCTACGTTACCTCCGGAGCGGAGGCTACGGTTCGGTCGGCAGAACCGCGGCGACCTGGTCGAGCGTTTCCAGCGTCGGGCCAAGGTCGAACACGTTGCTCAGTCGTCGTGCCGACCCGCGCATATCGTCGAGCGGCATCGGATCCCAGGCGAACGGCGGTCCTGCGACGTCGCCGGATCCATCCGGCCACGCCTCTCGTTGTAATGCCCGCGCGATCGGCTTCTCGGCGTGGTTCATCAGCGGCACCATCGCCGAGTCGATCAGCGGACTCTCGTCTCCGACCCCCCAGACGCGCTGCATCACGTCCATCTGGAGCGAGTAACACGCATCGAACAACCGCGACAGGTCACGGAGGTCGCCTTCGGGCAGATCACCGGACGACGGGTCGAGGCACATCGGATGGACGTCGCCGAGAGGTGTCCTGCCCTCCACGATGTCGAGGAAGCGCCAGTAGTGGGCGGGCTCCGGAGCTCCCTGGAACCCGAAGGGCTCCAGCTTGAGGTGCTCGAGCCGGCTCGAGTCGAAACCGACCGGCGCGAACGCCGAGGTGTGCGTTCCCTCGCCCTGTTCGACGATCTCCTCGATCGCGAGCAGGGCGGAATCCAGGTCGGTGACGGCGAAGAGCGCGCCGCCGCCGTGACCCGCATACCCTTTCGTCACCTGCTTGCGCGGGTCGCCCGTGAACACCTCGTCTCCCAGGCGGGCGAGCGCGGCGACGATCGCCTCGTAGAACTGCGCGAGTGTCTCGTAACGGTCGGCTTCGGGGCGGGCGCCCGGCTCTTCGGGCTGCTCGATCCGCAGGAACACGTCGCGCACGAGCTCGACCGACGCCGGCGCCAGATGCAGCACGAGCGGGACCTTCGGGTCGTGATGACTCATCGCTTCGGGATAGCTGGGGACGGCATCGGCCGTGAACCGAGGCCTTCCGCCCACCGCGGTCAGCAGGTTGGCTGCGAGGGCGGCGTGCAGCATCTCCTCGCGAACCACGTACTTGATCGAGGTGGCGGGCGCGGAATCCGGATCGACCACGCTCCACATCGCGTACTCGTACGGCGGGATCGTGCAGTGTTCAACCTCGACCGCCCACTGGAGATGGCGGCGCAGGTCTTCGACGTCGGCGATCGACTCGACCATCGTTCGGTTCCCGCGGATGCTAGCGGGTTCTCGACCGGGCCTCGGACGTACGCTCCAACGACACCCGTCCGAAAGGATCTCGGGCTGGACCTAAACGAACCTCGCCTCGAGGGCATCCATGGGCGCGTGCAGGCCGAGGGGAAGGTCGTCGAGCTGGGCCGGGAGCGCGAGGTGCCCGCGGAACCGCCGAGCTTCGAAGAGCTCTTCCTCGAAGTGCACGACCGCCTGAGCAAACCGACGTCCTCCGCCACGTGGTTGTGGCGGCATCCGCCGGCGACATCCCGCGCCTCCGAAGGCTGTCCGACGCTCGCCTGCGCCTGACACATCTGAAGGATGGGGTCGCGTACGCCCTCGCGAAGAAGTGGGGAGTGTCCCCCTCCCGCCTTCGGGGGTGCCCGCTGATCCTGCCAGGGTGAGCTTCACCGGGCTCACCGCCAAACAGCGAGCCCCAGGTCGTCGTCCTGCTCGCGGACCGGAGCGGGCCCGCCGAGTGCGCGGAGGTACGCCTCGATCAGGAACGCCCGCGTACCTTCCATCAGGTGGCCACCGACGGTTTCGCCGCTCTCGCGCGCCGCGGTAACGTGCATGTGTACGAAGGGTTTCCCTTCCTTGAGCGAGACGTTCCCGAGGGCCGAGCCGATCTCGAGGTGCTCGGGGAACGGGATCGTCACGTAGCGCTTCTCGTCCTGCTTGTAGTAGCCCACAACGAGCTCGGAGACGGCCCCGATGACCTGGACCGTGCCGGCATGGATCCCGAGCTCGCCGGCGGCTTCGTCGAGCGAGTGCAGGAGGTCGGAACCGCGCTCGAGGCGGATCAGCGCGGCCTGGCCGTCGTCGGACGGATACACGTTCATGGGCGGCCCGTGCCTCCCTGCTGTTCGAGGGCGCGTGTCATGACGGTGAGGTCCTCGTTGCCGAGCCCGTCATCGACGGCTTGCTGCCATTCGTCGGCCACGGACGCAAGGGCGGCGAAGCGATCGTCGTCGGCCGCCTGCAAGGCGAGGTGGACGTCCTTCAGCGCGAGCGACAGCGCGAACTGAGGTGAGTACTCATCCTTGGCGATCCGCTGCAGCTTGGCCGCCTGCCAAGGGGACACGAGCGAGCTGCCGTCGAGGGCGTCCACCACCT
>JALYLP010000312.1 GCA_030774195.1 Actinomycetota bacterium
GGGATCGCGAGGATCGGGCCGATCGAGACGACCGGGTTCGAGGGGCAGACCACGACGAGGTCGGCGTCTGCGATCGACGCGAGCACCCCGGAAGCGGGAGCGGCGTCGAGGGCGCCGTCGTAACGGATCCCCTTCACGGGATCGCGCGCCGCCCGACGGACCCAGTACTCCTGGAAGTGGAGATCGAGCGGCCCGCCGGTCAGCTGATCGACGCACTCGATCCTCGTCTCGACGCGGTCGTCGGTCGCGGGCAGCAGGCGGGCCTCGACGCCGAACCGGTGAGCGATCGACGCCATCACCTCCGACAGGGATGCGCCGGCTGCCAGCCGCCCGGTCCGGAACAGATGCGTCGCCAGGTCGAGATCTCCGAGCCCGAACCATGCGACGTCGGGATCGATCGTCCGCAGCTCTTCCATCGCACGGAAGGATTCGTTCCTGCGTCCCCAGCCGCGGTCACGATCGAACACGTCGCCGAGCCAGTAGGTGACGGAATCCGGGTCGGGGGAGACGCGCAAGCCGTGCACCACGATGTCGTCGGCGACGTTGACGATCACGGTCAGATCGGGCCCGGGGACGACGCGCCTGAGACCTCGGAGGAACTTCCCCGCGCCGATGCCGCCGGCGAGCGCCGCGACCTTCATGGGACCCTCGGGGTCGTCCGCATCGGAGACCTAGGGTAGTAGGCTCGCCCGCTATGACCGACGGGACGGGGTTCGCCCAGACCCGCCGGCGCGCGCTCGCACGAGCGGAACAGGGCAAGGCGCTCTCCCTGGACGAGGTCGAGGCGCTGCTGCTTGCCCGGGACGCGGATCTTGAGCGCACGATGACGTCGGCCCGCCATCTCCGTGATCTCGGATGGGGCGACACGGTCACGTATTCGCGGAAGGTATTCATCCCGCTCACGATGCTCTGTCGCGACCACTGTCATTACTGCACCTTCGCGAAGCCGCCGGCCAAGCTCGATCATCCGTACCTCAGCCTCGAAGAGGTTGTGGCGATCGCGGAGGCCGGCCGGGAGCTCGGATGCAAGGAGGCGCTGTTCACCCTCGGGGACCGTCCCGAGGAGCGGTACCCGGTGGCGCGCGCGTGGCTCGCGGACCGCGGCTACCGAACGACCCTCGAGTACGTGCGCGCGGCGGCCGTTCGTGTGCTCGAGGAGACCGGGCTCCTGCCGCACCTCAACCCGGGTGTCATGTCCTACGAGGAGCTCGCGAGACTCAAGCACGTGAGCGCCTCGATGGGGCTGATGCTCGAGACGTCGTCCGACCGGCTCTCCGAGAAAGGCGGGCCACACGTCGGATCGCCCGACAAGATCCCGTCCGTCCGTCTGCGGACGATCGAAGATGCAGGCCGGCTCGCGATCCCGTTCACCACCGGGATCCTGGTCGGGATCGGGGAAACGCCGCGTGAGCGCGGCGAGAGCCTGTTCGCGATCCGCGACCTCCATCGGCGGTACCGGCACGTCCAAGAGGTCATCGTCCAGAACTTCCGCGCGAAGGCGGGTACGGCGATGCGGCACGCGCCCGAACCACCAGAAGAGGAGTTCCTCGCCGCGATCGCGACCGCTCGACTCGTCCTCGGGCCCCACGTGAGCATCCAGGCGCCCCCGAACCTCTCGGATCCGGAGCAGCGGCTCCGACTCCTGGACGCCGGGATCAACGACTGGGGCGGTGTATCGCCGCTCACACCCGACCACGTGAACCCCGAGCGTCCGTGGCCGAAGGTCGAGGCGCTTGCCGCAACGACCGCCGCCCGGGGCAAACGCTTGCGCGAGCGGCTGGCGATCTACCCGTCGTACGCCGCTCGCCCCGACCCATGGGTCGCGGGCAAGATGCGTGCACCGGTGTCGGCGTTGCTCGGCCCGGAAGGGCTTGGGGTGGACGGCCAGCGTCCCGCCCCGATCCCGTGGCAAGACCCAGAGGTGTCATGGCGTCCCCGGACGATCGCGCTGACCTTCGCGAAGCACGAGGGCGCGGGTCTCCGCGCCGATGCCGAGGTCGTCTACGGGGAGCTGGACGCCGTCGAGAACGACGTCACGCGAGCCTGGTCGGCCGCTCGCGTCGATCCGGCGCGGTTGGACGCCGACATCCGTTCGGCGCTCGCGAAGGCCGCCGGGCATCGCCCGATCACCGATGCGGATGCCCTCGCGTTGTTCCGTGCCGAGGGCTCGGCACTCGAGGCGCTGTGTCGCGTCGCCGACGAGCTCCGGGCCGAGGCCGTCGGTCCCGAGGTGACCTACGTCGTGAACCGGAACATCAACTTCACGAACGTCTGCTACGTGGGGTGCCGGTTCTGCGCGTTCGCTCAGCGCGAAGTCGACCCGGAGTCATACACGCTCACGTTGACCGAGGTCGCGGACAAAGCCGAGGAGGCGTGGCAGCGAGGCGCGACGGAGATCTGTATGCAGGGTGGGATCCATCCTGATCTGCCGGGCACCTTCTACCTCGACCTCGTCCGCGCGGTGAAGGAGCGCGTCCCCGGGATCCACCTGCACGCGTTCAGCCCGATGGAGATCCTCAACGGCGCGACCAAGCTCGGCGTCTCCTTCCACGAGTTCCTCACCGAAGCGAAGGCCAACGGGCTCGACACGATCCCCGGGACGGCGGCCGAGATCTTGGACGACGACATCCGCTGGTCTCTCACGAAGGGCAAGCTCCCGGCCGACACGTGGGAGGAGATCATCCGCACCGCACATGGTCTGGGCATCCGCAGTTCGAGCACGATCATGTTCGGGCATGTGGATGCCCCGCCGCACTGGGTCGCGCACATCCGGCGCCTCGCGTCGATCCAAGCGGATACCGGAGGGTTCACGGAATTCGTCCCGCTCCCGTTCGTGCATCGGAACGCGCCGATCTATCTCGCCGGGAAAGCGCGCCCCGGCCCGAGCTTCGACGACGATCTGCGGATGCACGCCGTCGCGCGCGTCCTCCTGGACGGAGTTATCCACAACGTGCAGGTGTCGTGGGTCAAGCTGGGTGTCGAAGCGTGCCAGCGTATCCTGCAGAGCGGCGCGAACGATTTCGGCGGCACGTTGATGGAGGAGACGATCAGCCGGATGGCCGGGGCGGAGTGGGGGATCGAGATGACACCCGACCGTTTCGACGATGCGATCCGCGAGATCGGGCGTGTTCCGGCGGTGCGAAGTACGACCTACGACCGCATCGCTCGCGTCTGAACCCCCGGATGTGGAAAACCCGTCAAGCTGGTTGACGGTTTCCGTCAACCAGCTTGACCACCACATTTCC
>JALYLP010000313.1 GCA_030774195.1 Actinomycetota bacterium
GCTCGGCGGCCTCGTCGTAACTGCGCTGCAGGTCCTCGTTATCGGCGGACAGGGTTGCGTAGGTGATGCGGAACTTCTGCGCCATGGGAAGCGGCCTCCTTCGGTACGGATCGGCCTGCCGGCCGCCCGGAATCGTAGCCGTTCCCCAAGAACGACGCCCATCGACCACTGTGTGGACTGGTTGACCGATGGATTTGTGGAAAACCGGCTCGTCCTGCGTGATTCAACCGGTCGGCGGGCGTACGCTTCGGCTCCCACTGATGAGGCTCGTCACCTACGACCGCGGGGGGCAGCGGCGACTGGGGGCGATCCTCGAGGGTGAGGTGGTCGACCTGCCCGACGCAGTCGGGCATCCGGCCTTCCCCACCACGCTCGAGGGATTCGTCACGAGCAGCCGAGGCACCGTCATGGACGCCGCTGGCGCGGCGCTCGAGCGAGACGACGCCCATGCGTGGGACGTCTCCAAGCCGCGGATCCTGACCCCCCTGTTCCCGCGATCGTTGATCTCACCAGGGTCGATGGAGATCGCTCGGATGACGGTGGGGCCGGAGCACGAGGTCCCCTGGCCGTCGGACGCGGCCTGGCTGGAGTACGAGCCCAAGGTGGCCGCCGTGCTGGGTCGCGAGGCACGCAGGATCGTGGTGGAAGAGGTGACGGATCACGTTTTCGGCTACACCCTGATGAACGACTGGCGCGCCCGGGATGCGAGCGGCGCTCCGGTGGAGACCTCGGCCGGCCTCCCGCTGTCCATCGGCCCGTGCGTCGTCACCGCCGACGAGGTCGATCCGCAAACGATGTTCCTCACGGTGAAGGTCGACGGGGACGAGGTCGCGAAGGGCAACCTCAACGGCGGAGCGTGGAACCTCGCTCGGATGATCGCGGGTGCCTCGGAGCTGGGCGAGTTGGAGCGAGGCGATGCCTTCGCGCTGGGGCCGTTCGCCCGTCCCGCACCCGAGCCGGGCCGTCAGCTGTGGCCGGGAGCGCTCGTCGAGCTGGCTGCGGAAGGGATCGGGACGCTGCGGAACACGATCGCTGCGCGTTGAGCGTCAGTCCGCGCGGCGCGTGCGTCCGGACGCGTACAGCTGGCGCTTGGCGCGAACGATCTCAGGGTCGCGGGGATCGAGGTTCGGCACGGACGGATCGCGTGGCTTGTCCTTCGTGACCCGCTGGATCCTGATACGTCGCTTCGTCACCACGTGACCTCCTCGGAAAAGAGGTTCGGTCGCGTGGGGCGCGCTTATAAGGGCGGTCGGCCAACATCCCCAGGATCGGGTACGCGTTAGCGCTTCTTCGCGGCCTTGCGGGCCGCACCTCGTTCGCCTGCGCGTCGCTTCTCTCGGTCCTTCACCTTGCGTTGCCGGTCCTTGGCGCTTCGGACCTTGGCCAGATCTCCTCGTCCCATGCTGTGTCCTCACCTTTCTCCGCGCCTGCTCCGGCGCACAACGCCACGTGCCTCAAGGCAGGCGCTCAGGCCTCCTCATCGTCGTCGCCTCCGCGGGCGAGCTCCTCGCTCCGCTTCTTCGCCGCATCGATCGCGTTCAGGAACGCGGCGCGAACCCCGGCCTCCTCGAGGCGACGGATGGCCTCGATCGTGGTCCCTCCCGGCGACGTGACCATCTCACGGAGCTCGACCGGGTGCTTCCCCGTGTCGCGCAACATCTTCGCCGACCCGAGCATCGTCTGGACGATCAACTCCGTGGCGACGTCCCGGGAGAGCCCGAGGAGGATACACGCCTCGATCATCGCCTCGGCGAGCAAGAAGAAGTATGCGGGCCCGCTGCCGCTCGTCGCGGTCACCGCGTCGAGGTGGTTCTCCTTCAACCGGAGCACCTTCCCCACGTAGCCGAGCAGCTCCTCCGCGATCGCCATGTGCTCTTCTGCGGCGTGACTCCCGGCGGCGATCACCGACATCGCCTCGTCCACCATGACGGGAACGTTCGACATCACGCGGACGACGGGCACGTCATCGGGGACGTGCTTCTGGATGAACGACGTCCGAACGCCGGCGGCGAAGGTGATCACGAGATCCGCGGTCGTCAGGTGCTCACGGATCTGCTCCAGCAGGACCTCGATGTCCTGGGGCTTGGCCATCAGGACGAGGACGTCCGCCCACCGTGTCGCGTCACCGTTGTCCAGCGTTGCCGTCACGCCGTACGCGTCCGCCAGCTCCCGTGCCCGCTCGTCACGCCGGCACGTGACGATGATCTCGTCCGGCGTTCTCCCACCCGACCGGATCAATCCGGAGATCAGGGCCTCCGCCATCTTGCCGCCGCCGAGGAATGCGGTACGTCTGCCGTTCGCCTGATCGCTCATCCGGACGTCCTCACGAGGTTGGAGACGAAGAACCACACGTTCGCCGGCCGCTCGACCATCCGTCGCGTGAGGTACGGGTACCACTCGGTTCCGTACGGGATGTACACGCGGACGGGATACCCGTCGCCGGCGAGCCGGGCCTGCAGGTCGCGGCGGACACCGTACAGCATCTGGAACTCCACACGCGACCAACCGTATTCGAACGCGTCGACGCGCCTGCGGACACCCTCGATGAGGGCGGGATCGTGCGTTGCAACGTCCACCGCGTGTTCGCGTGCCAGGAGCGTCGCGAAGAGCCGCGCGTAGCTCGCGTCCACATCTCGCTTGCGCGTGAAGACCACGTCATCGGGTTCGAGGTAGGCGCCCTTGACCAGACGCACGCGGCAGCCCTCCGGCAACGCGAAGACGTCTGCCTCGCTTCGTCGCAGGTACGACTGGATCGCGATGCCAACGTGCTGCGAGCGCTCGTACGCCCGCGCGAACACCTCGAGTGTCCGATCGACGTACCCGTGGCTCTCCATGTCGATCATGACCAGGCGGTCCTTCTCCCCGGCGCTCTGGACGATCGGCTCCAGGTTCGCCCAGCAGGCGTCCACCGAGACGTCCAGGCCGAGCTGCGTGAGCTTGACCGCGATCGCGGCGTCGACGTCCTCGGCGTCGGCTCCCGCGGCGAGCGCCGACAGGTACGCCTCCCGCGCAGCGAGCGCCTGCTGCGGCGTCTCGACGTGTTCCCCCAGGTGATCCAGCATCGTTCGGAGTCCACGGGAACGCAGATCACGGGCCGCGGCCATCGCCTCCGCCAGGGTCTCGCCGGCCACGAACCGGAAGGCGACGCTTCGACCTGGGCGCGTGCCGGTGACGACCCTGCGGGCCCACGGATGGTTGGCCACCCGCAGGATCGCCGGTCGGAACACGCTGGTCGAAAGCCCCACGACGGCAGTCTATGCGCGAGCACCGAGCCGTCGGTCGTCAGCTCGCGGGAGCGCTCGCCACGACGTGGAAGACGTGCCAGTGCTTCGGGCCGTCACAGGAGCGGCCGTCGTTCTCCTCTTCCTCGAACCGCTCGAGCGTCCGTCCCTCGAAGAGGGCGCGCGCCCGAGCCTCCGAGAACGAGCTGATGTCCTCGTCCGCCGCCCACGTGTCCCGGTCGCCCAAGAGCTGGCCCGCGAACCGACCAGCGGGCGCGACCGCGCGGCCGATCCTGGACCACACGTCGTCGAACCGGGCCGGGTCGCAGAAGAACAGGCTGAAGCTCGCCCAGACCAGGTCCACCGCCGGGAGCTCGACATCTTCCATGGGCATGACGAGCGTCCGCAGACGAGGCACGAGGTCGGGCGGGACCCGGTCGCGAGTCCGCTGGACCGCCTCTTCCTCCGCGTCCGTCGCGAAGACGCGCCAGCTCCGTTCGAGCATCGCGAGCGTGTCGATGCCTGCGCCACACCCGAGATCGACCGCCTCGCCGGGATGTTCGAAGGAACTGAGCACCTCCAGCAGCAGGGCGCGCGGCTCCCGCCCTTCGTTCTCCCGGTAGTAGTCGGACCAGGTCGTCTCGTCGGTCATCCGGGTACCTCGATGGCCGCGATCCCTCCGCGAAGGATCTCGACGAACTCCTTGATCCGCATGTTGCGTCGCTCCGGCCGGCGATGGATCAGCCCGGGGTCGAGGTCCTCCGAAACCAACGCGTCCTGGAACCGTTGAGCGGCCCAGTCCAGCATCGACGCGATCATCTCGGGATCCACGTCGTCGCGGATCTCACCGTGCCGAACGCCGAACTCCACGAACTCCAGGGTGCCGTAGGGGTCCTCGCTCCGCATGAACCGGTCGATCGGGCCTCGCAGCCCGAGCTCCGTGTCGTAGCGACCGATCAACGCGAGCCGATTCGGGACGGGGTCGGAGTTGACGGACTCCTCCGTGCTCTGGAGCCACCAGTCGAGCGTGTCCCAGAAGCCTCTGCCGACGACCTCCTCGGGAGCATCCAGCCATGCGGGGAGCATCTGAACGGCGTGCTGATACGCCGCCAGGAACAGGCCCTCCTTGGAGCCGAAGTCGAGGAACACCGTTCCCTTCGCGACCCCGACCTCGCGCGCGATGTCCTCGACGTGCGTCCCCCGATATCCATGCTCGGAGAACCGGCCCATCGCAGCCTCGATGATGCGGCTCCGTCGCTCGTCCGACTCCGCCGATCGCTCGACCCGACCCTTTGTCATCGGGGTCAGACGGTAGCGCAAGAAAAAGAGCCCGAGGGACCTTCGCTCGCCTCCCGCCGAAGCGTTCGGCTCCCGTCGGTTCCTCGGACTCAGTTGCCCCGAGCTGCCCTCCGCGCTCGGCCGAGAGTCCGGATCGCCGGCGGATGGTTCGCCTCGCGACGCCCTTCCGCCTTCGCCGCCCCCGGATCCGCCGTTCGGCCTTGCGGCCGTCCCGCGGTCCCGGTGGACCTGCCTCGGACCTCGCGGCCCTCGACGGTCCCGGGCGACGGACCACCGCCGGTTCGTCTCGCGACGTCCCTGCGGGCCACTGGCTGAGCCTTGCGGCCTTCGCCAGCGTCGGGAACTCCTTCCCGGCTGAGTGACCTTGCGGCCTCTCCGCCCTTCAGGTGTTCCCGGTGCGCCTAGATCCTCCGGCGGACGTTTCCGCCCTCCGTCGGGGCCCCCGGCGCTTCGTCCGGTCTCTCCTCCCGATCGCTCGGACCGCTCGGAGCGAGGCGGAATGTATCGGCGGCCTCGACACGGGTCAAGCGGACGTTCCCGCAGGTCAGCGGTCATCACTGCAGGTCACAGGCTCACGATAAAGAGTGACAAAAGGACTGCGCCGGAGCGATCGGCGGCGGACGTGGCGTCACGCCGCGCGGACGACGTCGTCGTAGACGCGGAGCACCTCGTTCGCCGTGACGTCCCACGTGAACCGGAGCGCGCGGCGCGACGCCTCCGCACCGATCGAAGCCTGCAAGGCGGCATCCCTCAGCACGCGCAGCATCCGGTCGGCGTGATCTTCCGGGTCGTGGCCTTCCACGAGGAACCCTGTCCTGCCGTCCTCGACGATATAGCGGAGACCGCCGACGGACGCGGCGACCACCGGCGTTCCACACGCCGCCGCTTCCAGCGCGACCAGACCGAACGATTCGGAGCGCGACGGGACCAGCACGACGTCGGCAGCCGCGTAGAAGTCCGACAGCCTCCGC
>JALYLP010000314.1 GCA_030774195.1 Actinomycetota bacterium
ACCCGCGATCGAGCTCAGGAGTTCGATCCCACGCTGGCGCCGGACGGCAGGATCGCCTATCGACGCCAGCCGGGTGACGACGATACGACCGAGATCTACGTGATGGACGCGAACGGCTCCGGCGAGCGGGAGCTCGAGAAGAACGGTGTCGCGGACTGGGCACCGGATCGGTCCTCCGATGGCGGTCCATCGTCTGGAATTCCGCGCTCGGGGTCATCTTCGGGTTTGCCGCCTTCGTGATGCGACCGGATGGCTCGGACGTCCGTCGCATCACGAGGCGCTACGTCGAGTACCCCGCATGGTCGCCGGACGGCTCTCGGATCGCGTTCATGGCTCAAGAGCCGGGCGCGTCCGGGTCCAACCCGGACTACAACATCTTCGTCATGGATGCGGATGGCTCGCACATCCGAAGGTTGACCACCGCGTCCGGATCGGACGGGTGGCCCGCATGGTCGCCCGACGGCTCGCAGATCGTCTTCGCATCATCGCGCGACGACTGTTCCGTGTCGCAAGCAGCCGACTGTCTGACGAGTGGCGACATCGGGCCCTGGCACGACGTCTGGATCATGAGCGCGGAGGGGTCCCAGCAACGGCGTGTCACCACCGAGTTCGGGCAGTTCTTCGCGTGGTCTCCGGACGGCCGGGAGATCATGGTGGCGGGGGCGTCATCCCTCTACGTGATCCGGCCCGACGGCTCCGGGAGGGCTGACGTCCAGATCGATGGGGTCGCGCACCCGCTGTTCCCCGACTGGATCGCGGCTCCCTGATCAGGCGCGAGGTCACTACGCTCCTCGTGAGACCATGGCCTCGTCCCGACCCCTGGGAGTAGATGGATGCCTGGTATGCAACCCCACGATGTCTTCCGCCTCACGAGCGCGGGCGATCCGCGCGTGTCACCGGACGGCGCGACGGTCGCGTACGTCGTCGCATGGGTGGATGAGGGAGACCGAGAGTCGCGGAGCGCGATCTGGGCGGTTACGGTCGATGGGTCGACCGAACCTCGCCGTCTCACGTTCGGACCCAAACGCGACGCGACCCCCCGATGGTCTCCCGATGGTCGCTGGCTCGCATTCACCTCGGTCCGGGGCGGTGACGTCGCACAGCTCTACGTGTCGCCGGTCGATGCTGCGGGCGAGGCCCGCCAGCTGACCGATTTGAAGGAAGACGTGACGGCCCCGGTGTGGGCGCCGGATGGATCTCGCATCGCGTTCACAGCACGTGACCACGATCCCGACGATGACGTCGAGGACCCCGTCCGGCCGCCGCGTCGGATCGACCGACTCCAGTATCGGCTGGACAAGGAGGGCTGGACGGTCAGGCGGACCCATCATGTGTGGATCGTCGGCCTTGGGGACGGGGACCGACCGACGCAGCTCACCTCGGGCGACTTCGAGGATCTGGACCCGACGTGGGCTCCCGACGCCTCCCGGATCGCCTTCGTGTCGGCCCGCCACGACGACTGGGACCTCACGACGACGTCCGATGTCTTCGTCGTGCCATCGTCGGGGGGCGAGCCGCAGCGGTTGACCACGACCGACGGTGCGTACGCCCGACCTTCGTGGTCACCGGAGGGGAGCCGCATCGCCGCGTACTTCATACCCGGTGCGTTCGATGACCCTCGGCACGCCCGGGTGGTCGTGCTCGATCCCGCCAACGGCGAGCGTTCGGTGCTCACCGAGACACTGGATCGCAACTGCCTGCCGTACCCGCCGATCCGCGAGCCGCTCTGGGATGGCGACCAGCTGATATTCGCGATCGAAGACGCGGGACGGGTGCCGCTGTATCGGGTTCCCACCGACGGCTCTTCCCAGCCGTGGCTGGTCCTCGAACCGGACGGTTGGGTGACCGGGTACGACCTCGCGGCCGGCACCCTCGTGCACGCACTCACGACGCCGACCCTTCCGTCGGAGCTCTTCGCCGGCGAACGTCATCTGACGGATGTCTCGCTCTCGTTCCGGAACGACGTCGCGCTCTCGGAGCCTGAGGCGTTCGTCGCGGTCGCGCCCGACGGCGCGCAGATCGACGCCTGGGTGATGAGACCGGTCGACTTCGACGAGGAGCAGACGTATCCCACCGTGCTCAACATCCACGGCGGACCGTTCACACAGTACGGGCAGCGGTTCTTCGACGAGTTCCAGGTCCAGGCCGGCGAGGGATCAGTCGTCGTCTATGCCAACCCGCGTGGGTCCTCGGGCTACGCGGAGGAGTGGGGGCGAGCGATCCGAGGGCCCGTCGAGGGCGGCCCGGGATGGGGGTCGGTCGACTACGACGACCTGATGGCGGTCGTCGACGAGGCCGTGAAGCGATATCCCTTCATCGACCCCGATCGACTCGCGGTGATGGGTGGGTCGTACGGCGGCTACATGACGTCGTGGATCGTTGGGCACACCGATCGGTTCCGCTGCGCGATCTCGGAGCGGGCCGTGAACGAGATGGCTTCGGAGGACGGCACCTCCGACCTCGCCGGTTTCTTCCGTGGCTACGTCGGAGCCGCGGCGTGGGAGGCGCCGGATGCCTACGCGCGGATCTCACCGCTCTCGTACGCCGCGGCTATGACCACGCCCCTTCTGATCCTGCACTCGGAAGAGGACCTGCGCTGTCCCATCAACCAGGGTGAGCAGCTCTTCACCGTGCTCCGGAGCATGCGACGTCCCGTGGAGCTCGTTCGCTTCCCTGCGGAGAGTCACGAGCTCACGCGATCGGGGAGCCCGACCCATCGCGTGCAGCGCTTCGAGATCGTGCTGGATTTCCTGGATCGTCACCTGCGGGAGGGAGCCTCATCGTGAGAGGCGCCGCAGGACGTTCCGCGTGATCTGTTCGACCGTGCCGTCGCCCAACCCGTAAGCCCAGTCCGTCACACCGGCGTTGAAGACGATGCCGCCGCCGGGCGTGGTGAAGGCACCGAGGACGGCGTGGTTGTGCTCCATGCGATAGGCGTTCGCCTCCCAGCCCCCGCCGAACACCGCTGCGGCAGCGTGCTCCAGCTCCCCGGGTTGGTTCGCGTACCGCATCGGCTGCTCGTCACGCTTCCACAACCGAGCCGGCGCGGTCGCGAGCACCTCGAGCGTCTCCGGAGCCCCGTCCGTGTGGGTCGGGACCGGAAGCCCATCGGCGCCGGTGGTGAGCTCGCACCCGTCGACCTCGTACGCGACGATCGAATCGGCGAGGCCGAGCGCATCCCCGTACCGGAGCCGGGTCCCCTCGAAGATCCAATGGTTGGGGCGGCAGACCGTGTAGGCGCCCGAGGCGCGAGGAACGCCGAGGCCGTAGCGCGAATATCCGCCGCGCGTGAAGGTCAGGCCGATCGTCGAGGTCTCGGGCCGCCCGATGCGCCGGTCTGACCACAGGCCGCTCAGCGATCGCTCCTGCGCCGTCCCGAGCACCGGATCTTCGTCAGCCCGGTACTTGAAGGCGGTGATCGTGCGCCACTCGGCATCGGATCGGACCTGCCAGCAGCAGGTGTTCCCGCTGAAGATCGCGGCGTTCCCTCCCGCAGCGGTGAACGCATCGAGCCGGTCGCGCATCCCCCATGACCAGTACTCGTCGTGCCCGACCGACACGAAGAGCCGGCGGCCGTCCAGAAGGTGGGGGCGGGCGTCGAGGTCGGCGGAGATCGCGACGTCGACATCGAACCCGTTCCGCTCGGCCCAGTGCACGAACGGCCGTTCCCAGTTCCACCATCCGGCGCCGCCGCTCCACACCGACAATCCGAGCGGCTCCGCCCACTCGAAGAACCAGAGCCCCTCACGGTCCGGGAGCGGCTGCATCTTCCGGCGATGCGGCTCCGGCTTGACGAGGAACCCCGGGGCCAGCGGCCGCTCCGACGAGACCTGGGTTCCGCCCGTGTAGAGCGACGGGCCGCCCCAGTCGTTGTAGGCGTCGTAGGTGTTGGTGGACAGGACCATGAGGATCGGTGCCGTCTCCTCCGGGCGTGACCGGACCACGAAGAACGCGTCGGCACGCTCGTCGCCCGACGTGAGGGTCACGGCGTAGTACCCGGAGCGCCAGTGGTCACCGACGGGGACCTCGAGAGCGGCCGGCCACCCGCAGCCCATGGAGCTCGCATCCTCAGGCACGTCGTTGTGGCCGGCCGCGCCCCGGCCGGTCCACACGACCTCGCGGCTCGCGCCGTCGCGTGCGACCTCGACGGCGAACCTGTCGAGGTCGGTGGACGCGTGGATCGCGACGGTCTCCCCGGGTTCGACCGATCTCGGCCAGCAGTACGCCTCCAGCATCGCCGGAGACTAGCGGAAGGTGACTAGCGGAAGAGGGCGAAGTATCCGGCGATCAGGATCACGACGCCGACGAGGACCGGGGCGACCACCCACGCGAACCCGAGCCGGCCCCGGTACGGACCGAGGGTCCCTACCTTCGTCGTCGGCTTCAGGCCGGGCGGGCGGATCGTGATCCGCTTGCGTGGCATCGATCTCGAGTGTACGAGGCCGTCATCGGTCGGCCGCAGCCAAACCGACCTTCGGCCCCTTGACACAGGAGCTCCGCGCGGGCGTGATGGTTCCGGTACGAGCTGGGAGGGGAAATCTATGCGGAAGCACCGTTCGTTTCGTCTGTTCGCAGCCGCCGCACTCGCCGCGTTGGTGATCGTCGCGTCGCTGGTCGGGACCAGCGCGTCCGCCCACAAGGTCCCGCAGTGGATCAAGCACGTTCAGCATTGGAACGGCGGTATCTCCAACGGTGTGCGCGAGCGCGCAGCGCAGGCGGCGGGGGACCTCACGGTCCCGCAGACCCTCTCCCGGGCGGCCGTGAAGATCGGATCGGCGACGCTCGACAACGTCCAGATGAACGGCGACAGCGATCCGCCGCTCCCGCAGGACGAGCCGTCGATCGCCGAGAGCCTCGACGACCCGATGAACGCCGTAGCGGCATCGAACGACTACACCGGTGACGGGTTCTGGATCGGATCCACCACCGACGGTGGGCAGAC
>JALYLP010000315.1 GCA_030774195.1 Actinomycetota bacterium
GCCCTGACCACCTCGTTCGCCGTGCACGGGGACGAGCACGAGCTTGTCACCGAGTACCGGCGTCGGCTCGCTTCGGCGCTGTACTGAGGACGCTGGGGAGCGCACCGACGATGCCCGATCCGCACGGCTCGATCCGGGACTGGTGGGATGCCGACGCGCAGCACTACGACCGTTCGGTCGGCCACGCGATGTCGGATCCGGTGGAGGCGGCCGCCTGGAGGGCGGCGCTGCGCCGGCTCCTTCCGGCGCCGCCGTCGCGCGTATTGGACGTGGGCGCCGGGACCGGCTCGATTTCGCTGCTCGCCGCCGAGCTCGGTCACGAGGTGACCGCGCTCGACCTCTCCGAGAGGATGCTCGACCGTGCGCGCCGCAAGGCGGAGGAGCGTGGTTCGGCGATCTCGTTCGTGGTCGGGGCGGCCGAGGCACCGCCGGAGGGCCCGTTCGATGCCGTGATCGAGCGACACGTTGCGTGGACGCTGCCGGATCCCGTTGCGGCGTTCAGCGCCTGGCGTGCCGTTGCGCCCTCGGGTCGCCTCGTCCTGTTCGAAGGTTCGTGGGGCGGGGAGGGTCCGCTCGTCAAGGTGAAGGACGGGATCGCCGCCGTGCTGCATCGGATCCGGGGCGACGCCGACGACCATCACGGTCCGTATCCCGAGGACGTGGTGCACCGACTTCCTCTCGCGGCCTCCACGACGCCGGGGCCGTTCGTTGACGCCGTTCTCGCGGCCGGGTGGCGCGCGGTGCAGCTCGAGCGGCTCCTCGACGTCGAATGGGCGGCGGAGCAGCGGGAGCCGTGGCCGCTCGGGCCGCTGACGAGGCGCCCTCGCTACGCGATCGTCGCCGAGGCCTGAACCTCAGGTTCGGCCGCTGATCCAGACATCCGTCCTGTACGCGAACGTGACCTCGTCCACCGGGACGATCCGCCCGACCGCAGCCGCGACCCGCTCCCGCTCGTCTGCGGCGAGGGTGGCGATGAAGCTGATCGACAGGACACGCGCCACGATCCGATCCCGCGTGGTGTCGTGCAGGTAAGGGAACGCCGTGAGCTCCGGCGCCAGGAACGCATCGCTCGCGTCGAAGGCGGCCTTCCACCGGAGCGACCGATGGCTCGGCGTGTCGCCGCGGTACGGTTCGATCAGGTCCGTGAGCTCCCGGATCCACAGGACCGACTCGTCGCGGACGTTCCAGACGAGGGCGATCGGCGCCGCGGGCATCACCACGCGGGCCAGCTCGGCGAGGGCACGTCCGCCGTCGAACCAATGGAAGGCCTGCGCCGCCACCGCTGCGTCGACCGAGCCTTCCGCCAGCGGCAGGTCCTCGGCTACGGCGTCGAGGACCTCCACATCCGGCAGGTTGCGGCCGAGGGCCTCACGCATCGCGGCGAGCGGCTCGACCGCGATGATGCGCACCCCCGATGGGGCCAGCAGATGAGTGAGCTTGCCCGTTCCCGCTCCCAGCTCCAGGAGCGTTCGCCCTGGTGCCAAGGACAAGCGGTCGTCCAGGAACGCGATGGCTCGATCCGGGAACCCGGGTCGTCCCCGTTCGTAGTCGGTCACGGCTCGTTCGAAGCCGAGGACCGACGGATGGACCCGCGCGTCAGACGGCATCGGCAACCTGGAACGGCGAGACGATATCGCCGGGCGCGGGTTCGAACGAGAGATCGAACACCTCGGCCAATCGCCGTTCGGCGACGGGCAGGACCTCGGCGACCCCTACCCGGCGCCCCAGCCGGTCGGAGAGCGAGGTCTGGCCGTGGTCCGGGAGGCCGCACGCGACGATGCCGCGGAACCACGAGAGGTCCGTCTCGCAGTTGAGGGCGAACCCGTGCAGCGTGACGCGTGCGCGCATCAGGCGAACGCCGATCGCGCAGATCTTGTCGTCGCCGACCCACACGCCGGTCTGCACGTCGGCTCTTCGCTCGCTCGTGACGCCGACGTCCGCACAGATGCCGATCACCGCCTCCTCCAGCCGACGGAGGTAGTCGACCGCGTCGGGCCTGGATCCGAGCCCGAGGATCGGATAGCCGACGAGTTGACCCGGACCGTGGAACGTGAACGAGCCTCCTCGGTCGATCATGCGAACCAGCCCACCACGTGCTTCGACCTCGTCCGGGGACCACAGCAGCTCGTCGAGCTGCGCGCGACGCCCCGCGGTGAAGACGGGAGGGTGTTCGAGGAGGATGACCGTGTCGGGGATCTCGTCGGCGAGACGTCGTTCCGCCAGTCGATGCATCGCCGCGTTCGCGACGTCGTACGGGACCGTTCCGGGTCGGATCAGCCAGGCGGGGACCGGCATGCCAAGGGCGCCCTCAGACGCCGAGGTCCTCGGCGAGATCCCAGGTCTCGAGGTTCTGCTTCACGCGCGCGAGGAACCGGGTGGCCAGCTCGCCGTCGATCACCCGGTGGTCCCACGACATCGAGATGTTCACCATGCTGCGGATCGCGATCGCGTCGTCGATCACCACCGGGCGTTTCACGATGGCGTCGAAGGACAGGATGCCGACGTTCGGCTGATTGATGATCGGGACGCTCGCGATGGATCCGTACGGGCCCGGGTTGGTGATCGTGAACGTCGCTCCCTGCACCTCGTCGGGTCTGAGCTGGTGCGCACGGGCACGTGCGGCAAGGTCCGCGATCGACCTGGCGACGCCGATCGTGTTCATCCCGTCGGCGCCCTTGATCACCGGCACGATGAGTCCCGCGTCGTAGCTGACGGCGATGCCTATGTTCACGAACCGGTGACGAACGATGTTGTCGCCGTCCAACCGCGCGTTGACGTCCGGGTACTCCAGCAACGCATCGACGGTGGCGCGCACGACCATCGGGAGGTAGGTGATCTTGATGCCGTGGCGCGCCTGGAATTCGGTCTTGATCCGCTCACGGAGCTTGACGAGGTGATCGACGTTGACCTCCACCATCGTCCACGCCCTCGCCGTTCCTTGGGTGGAGGCGAGCATGTGCTCGGCGATCGCCCGCCGGATGTGCGAGACGGGAACGACCTCTTCGCCGGTGCCCGCGCTCGGCACGGGCACCGCTTGCGCCGGCGCCGTGGCGGGCGCGACCGCGCCCGTACCACCAGAGGAGATGACGGTCATCACGTCCTCTTTCGTGATCCTCCCGCCGCTCCCGGTACCCGCGATCTGAGCGAGGTCGAGGTCGTGTTCCTTCGCCAGCCGGCGAACGAGCGGGGAGAGGATCTGCGAACGCGGGCCGCGATCGGGCACGGTAGCTACGACCGCGGCACCAGCCGGAGCCGCAGGCGCAGAAGGAGCCGGAGCCACAGGCGCCGCAGGAGCCGGAGGTGGCGCGGCTGACGATCCCTCCGAGGAGGCGGCGCCTTCTTCCGGCTCAGTGGTCGCTCCGCCCGGAGGCGCCGTCCCCGAGGCGGGTGAGGAA
>JALYLP010000316.1 GCA_030774195.1 Actinomycetota bacterium
AGCAGCAGCGCGTCGGTGTGGCGCGCGCGCTCGCCGCGGATCCGCCCGTGATGCTGATGGACGAGCCGTTCGCCGCGGTGGACCCCATCGTCCGCGCGCGTCTCCAGGACCAGTTCCGCGACATCCAGGAACGGCTCCGCAAGACGATCGTCTTCGTCACCCACGACATCGACGAGGCGATCAAGATGGCCGACCGCATCGCGATCCTCAACAAGGGCGCCGTCGTCGAGCAGTACGCGGCGCCGGAGGAGATCCTGCGCGCCCCCGCGAACGCCTTCGTGGAGGACTTCGTCGGCGCGGAGCGCGGCCTCAAGCGCCTCGCGCTCATCAAGGTCTCCGACATCGGGGTGGAGGAAGGTCCGGTGGTGTCGCCCTCCACGTCGGCGGAGGACGCATTGAAGGAGATCGAGCGCTTCGGCTTCGGTTGGACGAGCGTCGTCGAGGACGGCGAGCTCCTCGGGTGGGTGGAGACCCCTGCGCTTCAAGGAGTTCAGATGGTTGCCGAGACGACACCGCGACCGTTCAGCGCGTACGTCACGTTCGCGAGCTCCCTTCGACAGGCGCTCGACTCGATCGTCACGTCGCGGACGCAGGTGGCAGTGGTCGCGTCGGAGGGGCAACGCTATCTCGGGATCCTCACCCTGGAGCGCATCTCCAAGGAGATCGTGTCGTGATGCGAGCGTTGGCCCAGTCAGGGCAGCCGCTGATCATCTGGAGCTGGATCGGCGACCACGTCGGTGACATCGTCAGCCGCGGAGCCCAGCACGCGTGGCTGACGCTGCTCGCGGTCGGACTCGGGCTGCTGATCTCGTTCCCGCTCGCGATCATCGCCCATCGCCATCGAAGGCTCCTGGGACCGATCACCTGGGTCGCCGGCGTCCTGTACACGATCCCGAGCCTCGCGCTGATCTCCTTGCTGGTGACCATCACGGGTTTCTCCTACGTCACGGTCGTGATCCCGCTCACGACCTACACGCTCCTGATCCTCATCCGGAACACCGTTGCCGGGCTGGAGGGCGTTCCCGCCGATGCGAAGGACGCCGCGCTCGGCATGGGGTTCACCCGGCGGCAGATGCTCTGGCGTGTGGAGATTCCACTCGCGATGCCGGTCATCATCGCCGGCATACGCATCGCGACGGTCTCGACGATCGGGCTCATCACGGTCGCGGCCCTTATCGGCCGAGGTGGCTTCGGCGAGTTCATCCTCGAAGGACTCCAGCAGCTTTTCTGGACGCCGCTGCTCCTGGGCGTCGTGCTCTCGGTCGCCCTCGCGCTCGTCGCGGACCTCCTCCTGATCGGCATCGGGCGGCTGACCACGCCGTGGGTCCGATCCGTGGGAGTCCGGGTGGTCGGGACGTGAACGACCTCGGCGCGGTGGCACGGGCGTGAACGGACTCACGGAGGGATTCCGCTGGCTCGCGAACCCCGAGCACTGGATGGGATCGGACCGGATCCCGCTGCGGCTGCTGCAGCACGTGGAGCTGTCCGCCGTTGCCATCGTGATGGCCGCACTCATCGCCCTGCCGATCGGCCTTGCCGTCGGACACACACACCGCGGAGAGGTCATCGCCGTGCAGGTCGCGAACCTCGGGCGCGCGATCCCCTCGCTCGCGATCCTCTCGCTCGCGTTCATCGTGGCCGTGTACCTGTTTCCCTCGTTCGCGTTCGGGTTCCTTCCGACGCTCCTCGCGCTCACGCTGCTCGGCATCCCGCCGATCCTGGTCAACACCTACGTCGGCATCCAGCAGGTCGACCCCGACACCGTGGAGGCGGCCCGTGGTATGGGCATGAGCGGTCGCGAGGTGTTGTTCGGCCTCGAGGTTCCCCTCGCGATGCCCCTGATCGTCACGGGATTGCGGCTCGCCGCCGTCACGATCGTCGCGACCGCGACGCTATCCGCGCTGATCGCAGGAGGGACGCTCGGGCGCTACATCGTGGACGGATACGCGCAGCAGGACATCCCGAAGGTCGTCGGTGGATCCATCTTGATCGCCGCCCTGGCGATCGCGACCGACGTTCTCTTCTCGTTGTTGCGGAGGATAACGGCGCCTCGGTTGAGCTCCTCCGGGGAGCGTGCGGCCCCCACGGCGGTGTGACGGCACGAGGGTCACGGAGTCCGCTTCCGATTGGGTAGCAGGTCGCAGAAAGCCCCTGATAGGGTTCGCGGGTCCAGGGCCGGGGTTGGGCGCCCCATGAGCAAAGGGATGGAGGGGTTACCCATGCGGAAGCACCGCACGTTCGTCCTCGGGGCGAGCTTGCTGGCACTGGCGATGTTCGCCGGGGCCTGCAGCTCGGGTGGGGGCGACAACACCTCGGGCGGGTCGACGAACTCGCCCGCGGCGAAGGGCACGCTGGTCGTCGGCGTCTCCGGCGCGTTCCCGGAGAACCAGCTCGTCGCCGAGATGTACGCACAGGTGCTCGAGAACGCGGGCTACACGGTCAAGCGCGAGCTCGACATCAAGAGCCGTGCGGTCGGAAACGCCGCGCTCGCGAGCGGCAAGCTCGACCTCAAGCCCGAATACACCGGGTTCGATCTGCCCGAGTACGACAAGAACGCGACGACCAACGGGGATCCGGCCACCGTGGCGAAGGCACTCTCCGACGCGGTCGCGAGCGCCGGGCTCGTCACCTACGCGTACTCGCCGGCGAACAGCACGAACGTGTTCGTCACGACTCCCGAGACTGCCCAGAAGAACAACCTGACGGACCTGAGCAGCCTCGCGCCCGTCGCCGGCCAGATGACCCTCGGCGCGTACGCGGACTGCCCGACCGCCGACTTCTGCATCCCCGGTTTGAAGAAGACCTACGGCATCACGTTCGGCGATTTCAAGCCGCTCGACCCGGGAGCTCCGACGGTCGCTGCCCTCGACAGCGGCGCGATCGACGTCGGGGAGCTCTTCTCCCTCGATCCCACAATCTCCGACAAGGGCTACACCGTGCTCACCGACGACAAAAATCTTCAGGCGGACGGGAACTTCATCCCCGTGGTTCGCCAGGAGGTCGCGAGCCCGGAGCTCGGTCAGCTGCTCGACAGCGTCACCACCAAGCTCACGGACGACAACATGCGCACGATGGTGGGCCAGGTGCAGAACGAGCACGCCGACATCGGGGACGTCGCCAAGACGTTCCTCACCGACCAGGGGATCCTCTAGC
>JALYLP010000317.1 GCA_030774195.1 Actinomycetota bacterium
CACCACCGACTCCCGTATCCCTCGAGATCTCCAGCGCCTCGTCGAAGGATGCCAGCGCGGCATCCGGGTTGTGGATCGAGTTGGCCCAACCGAGGTTGTTGAGCTGTCGGGCGGCCCCGACGACGTCACCGATTTCCCGGTATACAGCGAGGCTGCGACTCACGTAGGAGATGGATGTACCGAAGTCCATCGAGTACACGGCGAGCTCACCCGCCGCCGCCAACGCTCCCGCGACGACGGCGGGATCAACGTCGTCGAGATCCGACGCGAGCAACGCGCCGATGACGGCCCGCCCCTCGGTCATCTGATTCCGGAGATGCCAGAACGTCATCAGTGCCGTGCTCAGGCGAAGCGCCGTCCCGATGTCACCGATATCCGTCGCCCATCCGATCGCCGCCCGGATGTTGTCGTGATCGCGCCCCACGCGTTCAAGCCACACGTCGCGACCGGGACCGAGGAGGTTGGGCGCCGCCTCCTCCGTCAGAGCGAGGAAGTAGTCCGCGTGACGCCTTGAAAACGCCGGAAGCTCACCGCTCTCGAGGAGTTCTTCCGCGGCAAACCCCCCGATCGTGAGCAGCATCGAGCCGCGTGGATCGCCTCCCCGTTCGCTCTTGATCAGACTGTGCTCGACGAGATGTTGGAGCCCTTCGAGCATGTCCGGCCCATCCACGTCGGCGATCACGCGTTGGACGGCATCGAACGTCCAGCCACCTCGGAAAACGGCGAGACGCCGGAAGGTCTCGCGGTCGGGTCGATCCAGCAGGTCGACGCTCCAGGCAATCGTGTTCCGGAGAGTCTGCTGGCGCTCGGGCAGATCCCGTCCGCCGGTGCCGAGGTCGATCGTGTCCGCGAGCCGTTCGCTGAGGATCGTCGGTGAGATCAAGCGAACCTGCGCAGCTGCGAGCTCGATGGCGAGAGGAATGCCGTCGAGCCGACGGCAGATGTCGACGATCGAGGACGCGTTGTCCTCCGTCAACTCGAAGTCCGGCTGGACCGAGCGTGCGCGATCCGCGAACAGCTGGATCGCCTCAGAGGTGGTCAGCGACTCGAGCGTCGGCGGCGTGCCGGGGGCCGGGAGCCCCAACGGAGCAACCGGCCATTCTTGCTCCCCATCGAGGCGGAGCGGCGCACGACTGGTCACCAAGACACGCAGGTCGGCACATCGTGCCAGCACTTCGGCGACGAACGGCGCGGCGGGCAAGACCTGCTCGAAATTGTCGAGGACCAGAAGGAGCCGTCGCTCGGCCAGGTATCTCACGACCGATTCGGTCGGGGAACCACCGGGGGTCGGGGCGGCCTCGAGCTTCTCGGCTGTCGACGACGGGACGAGCTCGGGATCGACGATCGGTGCCAGATCGACGAAGACCGCTCCGTCAAGATACCGATCCGCCTCCGCACCGGCGACCGCGAGCGCCAGCCGGGTCTTCCCGGTGCCCCCCGGCCCAGTGAGCGTTCAATAGACGATGGTCCTGCAGGAGTCCGCGGAGCTCCGCGATCTCGGCCTCGCGACCGACGAAGCGCGAGAGCCGCACAGGGAGACCCTTTTGCCTTCCCACCCCCCGCGGCGTGGGGAAGTCGAACTCGAGACCCGGAACGACGAGCTGTGCCAGGTGCTCCGGAACATCCAGATCCTTCAAGCGATGATGCCCAAGATCCTTGAGGGCGAAGCCGAGAGGGAGATCCCGCTCGACCAGAGAACCGGTCGCCTCGCTGAGCAGCACCTGACCCCCATGTGCGGCGGCGGCGACCCGGGCGCCACGATGGACATCGATGCCGACGTACCCCTCGACGCCCCTGCGACCCTCGCCCGTGTGCAACCCCATGCGGACCCGAACCGACTCACCATTCGGCCAGTCCGCTCCGGCCAGGGCTCGTTGCGCCGCCGCGGCAGCGCGGGTGGCGCCGGACGCGCTCGAGAAGACCACGAACAGAGCGTCTCCGGTGGTGTCGACCTCGACGCCCCCCTCGTCGGCGACAGCGGCCCTGATCAGCCGCCGATGCCGGTCGAGGATCTCCGCATAGTCGTTGGGATGCCGCTCGAGCATCCGCGTGGAACCCTCGATGTCCGTGAAGAGGAACGTCACGGTTCCCGTGGGGAGGTCGGGCGTTTCGTTCGACGCCGTGGTGCCCGGAACCGGACCACGCATGGGCGGACCCTACGCCCGGGCCCGTCTCGTGTTCAACTCCTCCTCATCGCGCTGCAGCCGGACGATCGGGTCTGTACTCGGACTCCGGAAGCCCGACCTTAGAGGCGTGATGGCGGATCGCATCGATTCACAGGCGCCTTGTCAGTGGCGACCGGCCAACGAGGAGGCTGGCGACCGCCCCGAGCGCCGACCACGGCGCCCGCCCGGGCAACGATCACCGGCCCGTTCACCACGACTTCGGTGAGCGCGACGGCCCTTCTCTTACTATCGGCGGGCGCCCGGTCGCGGCGCGGTCCCACCCGGGGAAGGATGCGAGCGTGGATATCCTCCAGACCAAGGGAGAAAGATGAGCGCGGGCGCCGGAGCGGTCGTCCTCGTCGGACGGGTGCTGTTCTCGATCTTCTTCGTGAGATCGGGCTGGGGGCATCTCACGAAGGGCAAAGGGATGATCGGATACGCGGAGACGGCGGGGTTGCCGCTCCCCTTCCTTGCCGGCTGGCCCTCCGGCGTGTGGCTGCTCGCCGCCTCAGCGTCCATCGCTCTCGGGATCTGGCCCGACATCGGGGCCTTGATGGTTGGAGTGTTCGTGATCCCCGCCGCTTTGTACTTCCATCGCTTCTGGACGATCGACGACCCGAGCCAGAGGCAAGCGCAATCGTCATCCTTCTACAGGAACATCGAGATCCTCGGTGCCTCGCTCGCGATGTTCGGTCTGTTCGCATCGGCGGGGAACGGCCTACGGTTCACACTGACGGGCCCCCTCGTCAGGTGGTAGCGGCGTTCCCGACCGGCGCCTCTACCGGGTGACGAAGTAGGTCACTTCACGGAGGTGACCTCAGTCACGTTTCCTAAAGACCCTTCGGGTCCCTGAGGTGTACGCGGGCATGTCTCGGTCGAAATCGAGAGTTGGACGATCGCTCCGGGTTCCGCCGGACCGATGACGTTCTTCGCGAGCGGTGAGGAGACCGACTTCCTTCACGGATCGACGGTTACCACCGACTTCACCGATCTCGACACTGAGTTCCCGGCGGTACCCGGTCACTACAGGACAGACGAGATCCTCGGGTTCCCGGCCCCACCGGGTGTGGCGTTCCAGATCCAGGTCGCCTTCCCGGTCGGCTCGGTAGCTCGGTCCCGATTCGCCCAGGGGCTCCGATCGGAGCTCCGGCGGGGACCGACACACGGTTCAGCCCGGGAGCCTCGGCGAGAGGAACTGGCGAACGTGCGAGGTGAACAGGTCCGGCTGCTCCATGTTGCTCACGTGCCCGG
>JALYLP010000318.1 GCA_030774195.1 Actinomycetota bacterium
CCCCGCCTGCTACTGCGGGCTCTACGGGCTCAAGCCGACGAACGGCGTGATCGGTCGCGACCCGATCCCCGATTGGATCGACTACTCCACCGACGGTCCGCTCTCGATGCGGGCGGACGACCTGCGCCTGTTGCTGAACGTGCTCGCGGGTCCCACGCCCGGCGACCCGACGACCCAACCCGTCCTGCCGCGACCGGACGTGCCGAGCATCGGCACGGTGTTCGCGCTCGAGCGGTGGGAGGACATGGGACCGCTCCCGCCCGAGGCCGGTCGGCCGTTCGAGGCCGCCCTCGAACGGTTCGCCGAGGTCTTCGGCGTCGTTCCGCGCCGGCTCACCCCCGCGGAGGTCGTCAGGGACCGGAAGCCCGAAGAGGAATGGGTGGCCGTCTGCGCGTCCGAGCACGCGCACCTGTTCGGACCCTCCTGGATCGAGGAGCATGCCCCGGAGCTCACCCCCTCCTCGCGCTCGTTCCTCGAGCTCGGCTCGCGCGTGAGCATCGAGGCGTACCAGGCCGCTCGACGGCACCGGTTCGAGTACGTCCGCACGCTCGACGAGTTCCTCGGCTCGGACGGCGTGGTCCTCTCGCCCGTGATGGCGGCCGACGCGATCCCCGCGGAAGGCCCGGCGGATGGTCGCGGCTCCGACCCCGCGCTCTACGTGACCACGATGCAGAACATCACCGGGCATCCGGCGCTTTCGCTTCCCGCCGGGGCGTTCCCGAGCGGCGTGCGCTTCGGGTTGCAGGTGACGGCGCCTCGGTTCCGAGACGATCTCCTGCTGTGGGTCGCCGATCGCTGGGAGGAGGCGGAGGGACCCGCCCCGTCACCGTCCGGGTACGGACCCTTCGGCGTGTGACTCAGCCGCGGTCACCCGGGTCAGCGCAGCCAGTCCGCCGCGTCTTTGGCGTGGTACGTGAGGATCATGTCGGCCCCGGCGCGACGGATCGACGTCAGCACTTCGATCACGGCGCGGCGCTCGTCCAGCCAGCCGTTCTGCGCGGCCGCCTTGAGCATCGCGTACTCGCCGCTCACGTTGTAGGCGGCCACCGGCGCGCCGGCGAGCTCCTTCGCGGCGCGCACGACGTCGAGGTACGGGAGCGCCGGCTTGACCATCACGATGTCCGCGCCCTCGTCGATATCGGCGCGGATCTCACGGAGCGCCTCGTCGGCGTTCGCGGGATCTTCTTGGTAGCCCGTGCGATCGCCGAAGCGTGGCGCACCCTGGGCGGCCTCGCGGAACGGCCCGTAGAACGCGGATGCGAACTTCGCGGCATAGGCGAGGATGGCGACGCCGGTATGACCGGCTCGGTCAAGCGTGGACCGGATCGCGGCGACCTGACCGTCCATCATCCCGCTCGGCGCCACGAGGTGTGCTCCCGCGTCCGCTTGCGCCGTCGCGATCCGCTCGTAGCGCACGAGGGTCTGATCGTTGTCGATCTCGCCCCGGTCGTTCAGGACCCCGCAGTGGCCGTGGTCCGTGTACTCGTCCAAGCAGAGGTCGGCGATGACGACGGCGTCGTCGCCGAAGTCCGCGCGCAAGGCCGCCACGGCCCGCTGACCGACACCGTCGGGGTTCCATGCTTCCGATCCCTCCGGGTCCTTGTGCATGGGGACCCCGAACAGCACGAACGCGAGGACCCCGCGATCGCGGATCTCGGCCGCCTCCTTTCGGAGCGATTCGATCGTGTGTTGGACCTGCCCGGGCATCGATGCGATCGCGGCGGGCTCCTCGAGCCCTTCCTTCACGAACAACGGCGCGATCAGGTCGGAGGGACGGACCTCGGTCTCCCGGACCAGTTCGCGGAGGGCCGCGGTCCGTCTGAGGCGGCGCGCGCGATGTTCGGGGAAGCTCATCGCGGCAAAGCGTACCTGCAGCGACCCGTCGTTCTCAGGCGCCGTCGCATCGACAAGCAACCCCTCCCGGCCTACACTGCGGCGCTGATCCGTTCCTCAGCCTCGCCGTAGGCGCCGACCGCCCGAGGGGGTTGCTCCAGATGAGGATCTCGTTCCGGACCATCGCCGTCGGCGCGCTCGCGCTGGCGACGCTTTTGACGCTCGTTCCACCCGCCGCAGCCGCCGTATCGACCGGCTACCTGGACCGGACGTTCAGCGACGACGGCAAGGTCCTCACGGATGTCGCCGGGGACGACACGGGCGAAGCGGTTGCCGTTCAGGCTGACCGCAAGATCGTCGTCGCGGGAACCACGCACGGCGGTACCGACATCGCAGTCGTTCGGTACAACACGGATGGCACGCTGGACAGCACGTTCGGAGGCGACGGCATCGTGATCACCGACGTCTCAGGGGACGACGCAGCCTTCGCGCTCGCGATCCAAGATGACGGGCGGATCGTGGTCGGCGGGTTCACGGACGATGGTGTGAGCGCCGCGCTCGTTCGGTACCACACGGATGGCACGCTGGACGGCACGTTCGGAGGCGGAGACGGTATCGCGACGATCTCGGCGGGCACCGGAGCCGTGTTCCTGGGTATCGCCATCCAGTCGGACGACTCCATCGTCGCAACGGGGATGGGTAACTTCACCGGGTTCTTCGGTGGTGATGCCTTGCTCGCTCGATTCGACTCGAGCGGTGTGCCGGACGCGTCGTTCGGCGGTGGGGACGGGATCACCACGAAGAAGATCGGGTTCGGCGGTATCGTGAGCGGCATCGGGGTCCAGCCCGACGGCGCGATCGTCGTGGTGGGCACTTCGCTCAGCATCACGGGCAATGAGAACGTCGCCGTGCTCCGCTTCGACTCCTCCGGAAGCCTCGATACGACGTTCGGCGGCGACGGCATCGTGAAGACCGACGCGGCCGCCGGACCGGACGCTGGTTCTGACGTGGCCCTCATGTCCGACGGGTCGATCGTCGCGATCGGCTCGTCGAGCTACGAGTACGGGCTCCTCGTCGGCTACAACGCTGACGGTACGCTCAACAGCGGGTTCGGCACAGGCGGGATCGTGCAGACCGAGCTCGGGGGGTACGGCGGCGGCTTCACCGCCGGCACGGTTCAGCCCGATGACCGCATCGTCGCGGTGGGCGAGGGGGCGGGGGATGCGTCCGAAGGGGCAGACGGGTTCTTGACCGCCCGCTACACGACCACGGGCGCGCTCGACCCCACGTTCGGCGGCGACGGCACGGTGTTCACGGCCTTCACAACGAACCCGTTCGGAGGGGCGAGCACCACTCCCACCGGCGTGGCCATCGCGCCGGGCGGGAAGATCGTCGTGGCCGGCAGCAACTACGATGACACGAACAGCAGCGACATCGCCGTCGTCCGGTACGGCAACAGGGCGACGGCGGTCCGCGGTCGCCCAGATCTCCTGGTGGGGCAGCGCGGAGCGTTCGTCGGGGACGGCATCTACAACCACACGGGATATCAGCAGACCATCACGAGGAAGGTGGCGCGGGGACGTTCCGCGACCTTCGCGATCACGATCCAGAACGACGGCAACGCGCTCGATACCATCCGCGTCGTGAGCGGCGCGCGTCGCTTGAGAGGCATCCGCCTGAGCTTCTTCGACCATGGTGTGCCGATCCCAGACTTCGAGTGGTCGTTCATCGGACACCCGGAGGAGCTCGCCGTGGGCGCGTCGACGACCATCAAGATGGTGGTGTCGGTCACGTCGAAGGCAACCCCCGGGAAGGTGGTCAAGATCCCTGTGACGGGTACGTCTTCGAACGAATCCACCAGATCGGACACGGTCGCGGCGAGGATCCGCATCACCTAGGTTTCGGGCTCGTGGAGGTCCAAGAAGCGCTGGGACGGGTACCGCTCGTTCTCCTACCTGGAACCGGGAACCGACTACCGCGAGTTCGAGCTGCCACCGCAGATCGGTCGCTCTGCGTCGGGTCTGGGTCTGACACCACGAACGAGAAGGG
>JALYLP010000319.1 GCA_030774195.1 Actinomycetota bacterium
GAGACCGGCGGAGATGTCCAGTTGAGCCATCTCCGCCGCCCACGACAAGAGGAACGCCGCCCCCACGATCGCGAGGCCGAAGAGCAGGGCTTCGATCGCGTGCGAGAGTTGGGGCGTCGCGAACCGGAGCCAGAGCGCGGGGAAGGCCGACAGGAGGGCGGCGCCGACCACGAGGAGGGGAAGACCGGTTCGCTGCGTTGCCTCCTCGCGGCTCATCGGTTGCGAGACCCTAGCACCCCTGCGAGCATGGCCCGCCACATGGATTGGGTCTTCCTGGTCGCGTCGCTCCTGATCATCCTCGTTGCGGCGGAGCTCTTCACGAACGGCGTCGAGTGGGTCGGGGAAGGGTTCGGGTTGTCGGAGGGAGCCGTCGGTTCGGTCCTCGCTGCGATCGGAACCGCCCTTCCCGAGACCCTGCTGCCGATCGTCGCGATCGTGTCGGGACACGAGGCAGGCGATGAGATCGGGGTCGGTGCCATCCTGGGCGCTCCGTTCATGCTCACGACGCTCGCGATGGTCGTGATCGGCGTGGCGGTCCTGTTCTACGGACGTGGCGGGCGACGGAGCCTCGACCTGGACACCGACCGGCAGGTGATCCAACAGGACCTGGGCTACTTCTTGGTGATGTACGCCCTCGCGATGATCGCTGGACTGCTGCACGTTCGTGTGATCGACGTGTGCCTCGCGATCGTGCTGGTCGTGGGGTACGCCTACTACGTGCGGCGCCACTTCCAGGCGCCGCAGGGCGAGGTCGCAGAGGGCGACACGGCCGACATCCGGCCGCTCCGCCTGTGGGTCGGGCTCCGCTGGGTGCTGCGGAGGCTCCCGGAGTGGACCGCCGAGCGCTCGACGGCCGCCCCCTTCGTCCAGGTGGCCTTCGGTCTGATCCTCATGGTCGGCGGGGCGAAGCTCTTCGTCGATGCGGTGGGTACCCTCGGCGAAGCGGCGGGCCTGCCGCCCCTCGCGTTCTCGCTCCTGGTTGCTCCGCTCGCGACGGAGCTCCCCGAGAAGTTCAACAGCGTCCTGTGGGTGCGGCGGAACAAGGACACGCTGGCGATGGGCAACATGACCGGCGCCATGGTGTTCCAGTCAGCGTTCCCGGTGACGGTCGGACTCCTGCTCACCCCGTGGGAACTCGCCCACGAGGCATTGGTCGCCGCGTGCGTCGCGCTCCTCGCGGGCTCTGTCCTGTACCTGACGCTCCGGATCCGCGGGCGCCTGTCCGCACGCCTGCTGCTGCTCCAGGGCGTGTTCTACGTCGGGTACGTCGCGTACGTGGTAACGAAGCTCTGAGCCGAGCTAGCGAGGCTGGCCCGCTGTCGGACTCGGCGGCACGTTCTTCTTCGACATGATGCCGTCGGGCGTGACGTCCTTGAAGATTTGCGAGACGGCGGTAGCGTTGAGCGCGACGGCCGAGAGCCCACCGATCGTCTGGGAGCTGCCGGGGAGGACGATGTTCCGGATCTTGCCGACGGGCTGTGCGGTCGCGGTGTAGGCGAGCAAGATCACGTCGTCCACGGTCAGGGACGTGTTGATCCGGGTCATCCCCGCCCCGATCCAGCTGAAGGCGCTGCCCGGATCGGCGTCGAACTCCTTCTGGAACTGCGTGAGCGCCGAGAGGATCAGGCGTCCGCCGTTTTCCTGCCGCCCGAAGTCGCCTGCCAGCAGGCTGTGACGGTCTCGGGCCATCGCGAGCGCCTGCGCTCCGGTGAGTCGCTGAACGCCGGCTTGGAGGTCTGCGCCCGAGTAGGACGGGTCGTACATCCGGAACGGAACGTTCACGGTCAAGCCGCCGATCTGGTCGAGCATGCCCTTGAAGCCCCAGAAGGTCGTGATCGCCCAGTAGTCGATGTGCACGCCGAACCGTGCTTCGATCGTCTGGACCATCAGATCGGGGCCGCCGACCGCGAGAGCGCTGTTGATCTTGTTGCTGCCGTGTCCGGGGATGTCGACCCACGAGTCGCGGGGGATCCCGACGAGCGTCCCGGCGTGCTGGTCCGGGTTCAGGAAGATCAGATGGAGCGAGTCCGAGAGCGAGTGGAGGACGTCTTCGCCGGGACGCGCGCCGCTTCCGACGGCGAGGATGACGATCGGCTTGGAGCCGGTCAACGACGGCGTGTACTCCGCGTGGGCCTTCCCGATCACGATCCCCGGCGAGGACGCTGCGGCGGGCGAGCCGCCGAGCGAGCCGGCGACCGTTCCGGCCACCCACGCGGCCAGCACCAGCAGGACTGCCACGAAACGTCGGGTCACGATGCCTCCGCGGACGGTGAGGAAGATCCCTTGGGGACCGGTGCCTTCGCGGGCTTCTCCTTGCGGTCCAACGAATAGCCTTCGATGCGCCAGGTGTCGCCGTCCTTCACGAAGAAGAAGGTTCCGGTCACGGTGATCGCCGTATACGTGCCGTCCTTGTGCTTCGCGAGACCGGTGAACGTGATGTCCGCCGCGGAACGCAGCGCGCCCCCGTGCGGATCGGTCAACGTGCGGACCTTTGCGCTGCTCTTCCCCGGATCGACGGAGTCGTACGTGTCGCCGGCGTTGTCCCCGAGCGTGATGGTGGCGATGTCGTCCTTCAGCTGCGCCTTCGCGCCATCCGTGAAGAGGTCCCCGATCTCGCCCGTGTCTCCCCAGGAGCCCGGATCCACGTACGCGGTCTCGAAGAGGGTGTCCAGCTGCTTCTTGACCGCATCGGCCGTGGCTTTCGCCGTGTCTTTCTGCGCCTGGATATCGCCTGCGAGCTGCGTGGCCACGAAGGTCGTGCCTTTCAGATGGAAGTTGACCTCGCCGACAGGGGCTTCGTCGTTGCCGACGAAGGGGCTGTCGCCGCGCGTCAATAGGAAGATCGCGACGATCACAACGACGGCAATCACAACGCCGGCGATGATCCGGTTCCGGGCGACCTTCGACCGATCTGCGGTCTTGGTGGTTCGCCCAGAGGTGGAAGGCGCGCCCTGGCGGAGCGGGGTCTTGTCTTCGGTTGCCAAAACGCGACGAGGCTACCAGGCGTCTGGCGCGTTCCTCGCATCTTCGCGTTGCGAGTTCGTGATGCCGCCGGCGACGCTCCCGGCATCCGTTGCGGGGTACGATGCACCGGTCACGCAGGCGAGCCGGGAAGACTGGTCGGCAT
>JALYLP010000320.1 GCA_030774195.1 Actinomycetota bacterium
TCCGGATCGCCTCCCGGATCACCCGGACGTTCGCTGTGACCTCGTCGCGCGATGCGGGCATGCGCCGGAGCATAGAGAGGGGGCGGGGAGGGCCTGGGGCCAAGAGGCGGGGGAAGGGCGCCTCTTCGCTCGAGCCTCCCCGCCCCCACTCGCGCGCGGGACCGCGCGGGGCGGCGGATCGCCGCTAACTCTTGAGGAAGTCGGGGATGTCCAGATCCTCCTCGGCGTCGAAGGAGACCGACGCGGGCGCGTCTTCGGTGGCGAACACGTCCGCGTCGTCGTCCTGCAGGAGCGACGGGAGTGCAGCTTCCTCACGCCCTCCCGTCCTCACGGGCTCCTCGAGGAGCCGCGACAGCCGGCTCTCGAACCGATTGTCGGCGGCCGGGCTGATCTTGTCGAAGCCCGCCGCGACGACGGTCACGCGGACCTCTTCGCCCAGCGCATCGTCGACGACCGCGCCGAAGATGATGTTGGCGTCCGGGTGCGCGACCCGGGTGATGGCGTCGGCCGCAGCGTTGACTTCGTGCAGGGTGAGGTCCGTTGGACCGGCGATCGAGAGCAGGACGCCCTTGGCGCCGTCGATCGAGGACTCGAGCAGCGGGCTCGAGATGGCGGATTTCGCGGCCTCGGTCGCGCGATCCGCACCGGATCCGATCCCGATCCCCATCAGCGCCGACCCGGCGCCGGACATCACGGACTTGACGTCGGCGAAGTCGAGGTTGATGAGACCGGGGGTCGTGATCAACGACGTGATCCCGTCGACGCCTTGGTACAGCACCTGGTCGGCCATGCGGAAGGCCTCGATCATCGGCATGTTGGGGTCCGCCACCTGAAGCAGTCGATCGTTCGGAACGACGATCAGGGTGTCGACCGCCTTCTTGAGTTCCGTGATCCCGACGTCAGCCTGCGTCGCTCGCTTGCGTCCCTCGAACCCGAAAGGCCGCGTCACGACGCCGATCGTGAGCGCGCCGAGGTTCCTGGCGATGTCGGCGACCAAGGGAGCGCCACCGGTGCCGGTCCCGCCGCCTTCGCCGGCGGTGATGAACACCATGTCCGCACCCTTGAGGATCTCCTCGATCTCGTCTGCGTGTTCGTTGGATGCTCGCTGTCCGACGTCGGGGTCGGAGCCTGCGCCGAGGCCGCGCGTTGTCTCGCGGCCGATGTCGAGCTTCACCTCTGCGTCGGACATCAGGAGTGTCTGGGCATCGGTGTTGACGGCGATGAACTCGACGCCCCGGAGGCCTGCCTCGATCATCCGGTTCACCGCGTTCACGCCGCCGCCGCCGATCCCTACCACCTTGATGACGGCGAGGTAGTTCTGGGGAGCGTCCATCTGTCTCATTCCTCCGAGTGAGCGAGCACTCTCCTACCTGGGGAAACGCCGTTCGTCATGCAGCCAACCTAACTATCTAGTTTAAGGTGATTGTTATATCCACCTACAGTCAACGTCGCGACAGTACTGAAAAGGGCAGGTGCCGTCAAGCGTCCGGCTCTCGCTTGGATGGACTGGGAAGAGCGTACGGGTCGAGCCTACGGCGTGATGATCTGGCCGTTCTGGAGCGTCGCGCTCGGAGCTTCCGGAACGGTCAGGTCGATCTCCGCAAGAGCGACGCGCGCGCGCGCGGCCCACGTGAGGACCGAGCGAAGGGCGGTCGCCTTGGCCAGCTGGTCGCCGGCTCCCCCGTAGTGCACGGTGAGTCCTCCGGCCAGATCCATCACGAGCGATCCGGTCGGCTCGGCGATCACGGCCGAAACGCGAGCGCGCACGACGGGGGGATCGCGTCGAGGGCCTCGGCTGCTGCGGTCCGGTCGTCGTCCGTGAGCTCACCGATAGACGCTCGGATCTCGGGGAGGCCGGTGGCGGCCGCTCCCGGCAGCACAGTGCCGTCGCCGGCGACGACCGTGGAGCTCGTACCGACGAGCGCCCGTGCCATCGGCGTTCGTTCCTGCACGGTGATGACGACCGACCCGGGCAGGTGCCGCTCAACGGTCGCGGACAGGATCCACGGATCGGCTTCGAGCGCGGACACGATCGAGCCGGTGTCGAGGTGGAAGACGTTCGTCGCCGACCCGATCCCGGCGCGGGTGATGACCTCGCCGGGTCGCAGGCTCTGCGTCCCCTCCACACGGATGTCGCGCAGCCGGAACAGCGGCGTGTACGTGGCCGCCGCGAACCCGACGAGCAACACGATCGGGAGCGCGACGAGGACGAGGGTCTTCGCCCAACGGGTCGCATGATCACCCGGCATCGCCGTCGAACCTCCCAACGAGGTGCACCTCGGGCTCGAGCTCGACGCCGGCCGAGCGCCGGACCCGGTCCTGGACCAGACGGATCAGCGCAAGGACGTCCGACGCGGTGGCATCGGG
>JALYLP010000321.1 GCA_030774195.1 Actinomycetota bacterium
GTTCACGCCCGTTGCGCTCGGGGCGTTCACGCTCACTGCGACCGCCGGGCTGCTTCGAGGAGCGCAGGAGGTCGGTTCGGTCCACGAAGTGTTCGGGTCCTCCTACGGCATGACGCTTCTCGTGAAGAGCCTGTTCGTCGTCGTGATGGTGGCTCTGTCCGTGCTCGCCTGGCGGCGCAGGCTCATCGTACCGAGGCTCGAGTCGGCCGTGGTGGTCGGGGTGACCGCAGCCGCGGTGCTCCTCGCCGCGTACCCACTGCCTCCGGCTCGGCTGAACGAGGCCGTGCGCGCGGCCGGTATCGGCGCTCAAGCACCCGGGCTGCCCCAAGCGGGCGATCTCACGCTCGGCGGCCGTGCCGGGACGACGCTCGTTGGTCTCACGCTGAGCCCCGGCGAGCCCGGCAGGAATGACGTTCTTCTCTACGTGCTCCCTCTCGTCGGCGAGCGGTCGGTGCCGGTCGCGCTCTCGATCGAGGAACACCACGTCGCTCTGGACAGTTGCGGCGTGACTTGCCGTCGCGCGGCGGTAGATCTCTCCGGTGGCGAGCGCATCGAGGTGCGCGTCGGCGACTCGCCCGGCCGTGTCGCATCCTTCGACGTGCCGCAGCTGCCGGCGCCTGACGGGATGCAGCTCTTCGCGCAGCTGGAGCAACGCATGCACGCGCTCACGTCCTATCGGCTCGCTCAGACGCTCGATTCCGGGACGGACACCATCAGGACGACGTACGAGTGTCACGCTCCAGACCAGGTGCGGGCCCGATCGTCGGGCGGGTTCCAGATCGTATGGATCGGAGGGACTGAGTACCTGCAGCGGGCACCGGGTGAGGGATGGATCGTCGAGCGCGGCGGATCATCGTTCCCCGTGACGTCGTTCGTCTGGGATTACGTGCCCGACCGTGTCATCGATCCTCGCATCGTGGGGGCGGCACGCCCTTGGTGGGACCGACACCACCATCCTCTCGTTCTACGGACCGCTCGGAAGCGCCGCCTATTGGTTCCGGTTATGGGTCGACCCGACGGGGCTCGTCAGACGGACCGAGATGAGCGCGCAAGGGCATTTCATGAGCCAGCGCTACGCGCGTTTCGGCGCAGCGATCACGATCCAACCACCGACGGTATCGGGCTCATGAGCGGAGAGATGTGGCGTTCAGGTAGCGGTGGTCACTGAGAGACGGTGGCCGACGGTGTCACGTCCCGCCTGGGGTCCGTGCGCCTCAGCGACGGCGACGATCGACGGACGACACCCAACACAAGTCAGCGCGGCGGGCGCAAGCCAGCCAGGGTGACCGTCACCAGACGACGGACCGCAGCCTTCGAGCGCTGCCCGCTTGCTCCCGCGAGGGCGTGGATGCAGTAATCGGCGAGCTCGTCAGGCGTCACATCGTCGCGCACTTCCCCGATCCGCGCGGCATCGGTCAGCAGGTCTCGGAGCATCTCGTGGACCTGGTGCTGTGCTCGGGCGACCCGCTCGTCTCGATGCAAGAACCCTGCGAAGTCGGCGTCGTGGTGCCCGCGGGACCCGTGGGCGAGAAGGGCGTAGGACTCGAGCACGGCTTCGAGTCGCTCGCCAGCATCGCCCGCTTGGTCCCGGATCTCGGCGAGATACTGGAGGTGGCCGGTGATCTGACGATCGTGCCAAGCGCGCAGGATCGCTTCGACGTCGGGGAAGTACTTGTACAGCGTCGCACGTCCGATGCCGGTCTCCTCGGCGATCTGCGACATCGTGACCGACAGGAGCCCGTGCTCGGCGACGAGCGCCGCGGTCGTGTCCAGGATCGCGTCGCGCACCTCGCGGCGGTGCGTCTCGATGGTCTCGGTCCATAGCCTCGGCACGGCAGCAGTATACGTGACGACTTGAGTACCAACGCTGTGATTTGACGATGACACTGTGTCTCGATAACCTCCTTCCCGAAGACGCGGCCCAACAGAGGAGGAGATCCACATGGCTGACCCGCCCCGCCACCCCGGAACCGAAGAGAACGCAGGCGTGGGCCCAGACGGCGGAGCGGCCAGCGAGACACCCCGGTGGGTGCTCGTGTTCGGGATCGTCATCGTGATCGCCCTCATCGGGCTGATGATCCTCCTCCACCTCACCGGTATCCTCGGCCCGGGTGCCCATTAGGCGGACCGGAGCGTCGTGAAGCGCATCGACGAACGCGGTACACCCCATCCTGCCCACGACGGCGCTCGCGACCCGATCGTCACCGTCAGCTCGCTGACAAAGCGCTACGGCGAGCTCGTCGCCATCGACGACCTCACGTTCTCGCTCAACAAAGGCACCATCACCGGCTTCCTCGGCCCTAACGGCGCCGGCAAGACGACGACCTTGCGGCTGCTTCTCGGGCTCGCCGAGCCAACGGCGGGCGAGGCACTCGTCTTCGGCCGTCGCTACCGCGAGCTCGACGACCCCGCACGGCGTGTCGGCGCCGTGCTCGAATCGAGCGACTTCCATCCCGGACGCTCAGGGCGCGACCACCTGCGAGTGCTCGCGTTCGCGGCAGAGATCCCATCGAGCCGTGTCGAGGAGGTGCTGGAGCTCGTTGAGCTGGAGACGGCCGCCGATCGGCGGGTGAAGTCGTATTCGCTAGGGATGCGCCAGCGACTCGGCCTCGCGGCGGCGCTCCTCGGCGATCCCGAGTTGCTCGTACTCGACGAGCCCGCCAACGGCCTCGATCCGGCAGGAGTCCACTGGCTGCGGCGCTTCCTCCGCCTCTTCGCGGAGCGAGGGCGAACGGTGCTTGTCTCGAGCCACATGCTCGCCGAGGCCGCGCAAAGCGTCGATCACGTCGTGATCATCGACCACGGTCGCCGGGTCGCGACCGGCGGGATCGACCAACTCACCGCGCACGGAAGAACGCTCGAGGACGTCTTCCTCGGGCTGACGGGAGGGACATCGTGATGGCCCTGATCCGTGCCGAGCTGCTGAAGCAGCGGTCGACCTGGACCGGGCTCGGCCTCTTCGCCGCCATGCTTTGCCTCGTCCTGCTGGCAGTACTTCTGCACGGCTTCGGCCTCCCCGCGGAGGACCTTGGCCGCGCCGACGTGCAGCTGATGATGCTCGGCCGGGGAGAGTTCCTTGGCGTGCTCTTCGCCGCCCTGCTCGGAGCGATGTCGATCACCGCTGAGATCCGACACGGAACGATCCGGCCGACCTTCCTCTTCAGTCCCCGGCGCCGACGCGTCCTCGCATCAAAGATCTCGGTGAGCGTCCTGATCGGGGCAGGGTTCGGGCTCGTCGCGGGAGCCGTTGCGGCGGCCGTGGGCACCGCTGCGCTCCGGGCACGAGGGATCGACGTTCAACTCGAACTGAGGGACTACGTGCTCCTCGTCGCGGGGAGCGTGGCTGCGGCCGCGTTGTGGGCGGCGATCGGCGTCGGCGTTGGCGCGCTCGTTCGCAACCAGGTACCGACGCTGATCGGCATCTGTGCGTGGCTGCTCCTCGTCGAGGGCCTTCTCGCGGGCGACGTCGCTGGCGGCCTGGGCGATGTCGGACGGTTCCTACCCGGCGCCGCCGCTGCGGCGATCAGCGGGCAGGATCCGGGGACGCTCCTCCCGCCGGCGCTCGGCGTCGGGCTGCTCGCCCTGTACGCCATCGCTGCGGCCCTGGCAGGCTCGCTCGCGACCTCCCGGCGGGACGTCGGTTAGATGTGACCCGGTCCATTCGGCTCATCGGCGACCTCCGGAGTTGTCCTCCTACCTGCGGATATCTAGTGACCAGAAAGAGTGACAGAATCGCCTCCCCAACGCGCGAGGGAGCCTGAGATGCGGTGGATCGTGACGCTGATGATGACCGCTCTGCTGTTGGCATCACCGGTGAGCGCAGGAGCGAGCCATCGACCGACGAGGTACTGCAGCGTCACGGGTGATATCTGCCAGAGCACAACGAGGGTCAACGGCGTGCGCAGACTCACGATCGCGCTCGCCGCCGAGTACTTCCACTGGTACACGCTCTGCGTCAGGGCGCCCGACGATTCCGTGACCTGTCACCGCTTCGCGATCCACGCTCAGGGACCGACGTTCGGTTCCTCGATCCGTTGGGCCCGCCATTTCCCACGCAAGGGTCCAGGTCCGTACACGGTGGTCTGGAAGTCGGGCGGTCATCGCGTCGGACACATCCTCGGGTTCCACCAGTAGTTTCGGAGCCACACGTACGACCAGATGAGGACGCCCGCTCCTGTCGAGGTCGCGGGCGTGGACGCCTATCGCTCGAATCAAACAATGGCCCGTGCCCAAGGTCCGCGTCACGGCCGTGCGGCGTCACTCCCTGAGCTCCGCTGCTGCGATCCTGAAGGTCACCCGCCGAAAACACACTTGAACCTCCGCGCGGCCTCGTGCTAGGTGACCTCGACCGCGATCTCTTCCTGCTGGTGTGCGCGCACCTTGTCGGCGGCCGCTTTCGTGCGCGGCCCGAGCCCTCCGTTACGACCCGGCAGCTGACGCCTGATCTGCTCCAGCTCCTTGCGCGTGAACTCGCATCGTGTCGTGATCGGATCGACGCTGTATAACCGCGCGCCGTTCAGCCCCAGGATCTTCGACTTGATCTCCTCCGTGAGGTTCGGATAGCCATAGCGCTCCTGGAACTCCGGGGAGATCTGGAACGCGCGCATCGCCTGGATCAGCGGCTGGGGGGACCCGTAGAACAGGCAGTCGGTCCCCCATAACACGTTGTCCTCCCCGACGTACTTCAGGA
>JALYLP010000322.1 GCA_030774195.1 Actinomycetota bacterium
GCAGCGGACTGTCCGTCTCGATCGGCGCGCGGGTGATGGCGAACGCCGGACCATCCGAGGTGCTGGTGTCACGGACCGTGAAGGACCTGACAGCCGGGTCGGGCTTGACCTTCCAGGATGCCGGTGAGCACGAGTTGAAGGGTGTCCCGGACCGCTGGCACCTCTACCGGGTTGGGGAGCTGACGACACCGTAACGGGAAGCGCTTGCCCTCCAGAAGCACCGACGCTCAGGATACGGCCGTGGATAGTCCGGAGATCCGGTACGCGAAAACAGCCGATGGGACGCACATCGCCTATCTCATGCTCGGCAGCGGCCCAGGCGACCTCCTGGTCCCCGAACCGTTCACCTCCAACCTCGAGTTCTTGTGGCACATCCACCCGTGGGCACGGTTCATGGAGCGTCTCGCGTCGTTCGCTCGCGTCATCGTCTTCGACCCGAGAGGGGTCGGCTTGTCGGACCAGGTCTCCGAAGAGCAGGTGCCGCCGTTGGAGAGTCGGATGGCCGACGTGCTCACCGTTATGGATAGCGTCGGTTCAGAACGCGCTGCGCTGTTCGGCTTCGACGACACCGGGCCCCTAGTGGCGCTCACGGCCGCCACCTACCCAGAGCGGACGATGGCACTGATCCTCTACAACTCCTTCGCGAGCGGTCTTCGATCCCCCGGTTATCCGATGTCGTGGACAGAGGAGCAGTGGGAGTCTTGGATCAGCGACATCGATCATCGTTGGGGAGAGCAGTCGTACGCGGACGACCATCTACGACTGGTCGCGCCCTCGCTATCGGCTGACGAGCCGCTCCGGAGGACCTGGGGTTCCTGGCTTCGTCTCGGAGCGAGCCCAGCGGCGGCGATGGCCATCTCTCGCTGGGAACGCGACACGGACATCCGCCATGTTCTGCCGGCGATCCACGTTCCGGCGCTCGTGCTCCATCGAAAGGGCGATCACGTGAACTCGCTCGAGGAGGGCCGATACCTCGCCGACAACATCACCGGAGCACGATTCATCGAGCTCGACGGCGAGGATCATGTGCCGTTCGCAGGTGACGTCGAAGGGCTGCTCGGGGAGGTCGAGCGGTTCCTGGGATCAGTCCAGGATGAGGAAGCCCGGTTAGATCGGGTGCTCGCGACCGTGCTCTTCACCGACATCATCGGGTCCACCACGAAAGCGTCCGAACTAGGCGAGACCGCCGCTGGGGAGAGCTCGTCGAGCGTCACCATGCGGCGGTGCGCGCCATGCTCGCTCGCTATCGGGGGACTGAGGTCGATACGGCTGGCGACGGCTTCTTCGCGACGTTCGATGGCCCGGCCCGCGGTGTGCGGTGCGCACAAGCGATCGCTGAAGCGGTGCTGCCGCTCGGGATCGAGATACGGGCTGGCGTCCACACAGGCGAGGTCGAGACGATCGCCGGCAAAGTCGGCGGCCTCGCCGTGATCATCGGCTCTCGGGTCGGTGCGCTCGCCGGGGCGAGCGAGGTCTTGACGACGTCGACCGTGAAGGATCTCACTGCAGGGAGCGGGATCTTCTTCGAGGATGCCGGTGAGCACGAGCTGAAAGGCGTTCCCGACCGCTGGCACCTCTACCGCGTGGCGGGGGAAAGAACCTGACCCGTCACAAGTACCCTTCGGGCACCGGTCCGATCACCTCGACGGAGTGTCGGGTGGCGATGGCGGACAGACGGTCCGGATCAGCCTCCCCCTTCGACATGGCCTCACTGAGATCGTCGAAGTAGCCGACCATCGACGCGGGCAAGTACAGGTTGAGCTTCCGGCTCGCGACGTTCCCGACCCGGAACCCATGGGGGGTTTCAGCCGGGATGAAGATGAACGACCCGGCCGGGCAGCGGAACTCGTCGTCCCGGATGAAGATGATGTACTCGCCTTCGAGGACGTAGAAGGCTTCGGCGATCGCGTGGTGGATGTGGAGGGGCGGCCCGAAGTTGGGTGGCTCACCTGCTTCGAGGAGCGTGAACATGCCGTCGGTGTCTTCGTTCGTCGCCTTGACCGTCATCGAGAACCCGCCGAGGTCGATCAACCTCCCCTCACCGGGCTGGAGCACGTATCCCCCGCCGCCGAGTTCCGTCATCGTGGCCTCCCTCCTCAACGTCGCGAAGCCTGGCGGGCGATGATAGGCAGGACCTAGGCAACCTTCACGGAGCGGGCGATCAGCGACACCGCTGCGACTCCCACGACAGCGGCGAGCCCGAACGCGAACGGACGCCGGACGCGTCGCGCACCGAGGAACGACGCGAGGCCGATCACGAGGAGCATCAACCCTGCGGCGAGCGGCAGCCTCGCGAAGCTCGTGTCCGGAGCGACGATCTCGGCTTGGATCGGAGGCAGACTCGAACCGTTGCCCAGCGGCGCGTCGTAGGCGAACGCACGCGTGAGGCCGATCAGGTCGATCCCGTGATGGCGGTAGAAGCGCTCGTCCTCGGTGGCGACGATCGCCCGTTGGAGGACCGGCGAGATCGCGCGCGATGGGACGAACCGGCCGCCGACCGCGCGGAGCCGCCCCAGGACCATCTCCTTGGGTCGTACCGGCGCGGGGGCGGTCACCCACGCGGCACGGAGGACGCCCGTCAGGAGGACGGCGATGCCAACGACGCAGGCCAGCAAGCGTCTGCGCCACACCGGTCGTTGCTCGACACCGTCGGTCGCCACATCCGAACGGTAGGACGGAGGCACCGTCGGTCGGAGGCTGAGGTGTGACGTTTCGATGTCGCCGAGCCGTCAGACGGGATCGACCGAGCGCGCGACCGACACCAACCGCGCGATCAGGGTCACCGCCGTCGTGGTGGCGATCGCGATCAGCCCCCACACCGGCCGTCCGGCGATAGCGGCGACGGCGACCAGCAGCAGCCGCGCGTCCCTGCCGCCGAGCAAGAGGCGCAGCCGGTCTTCCGAGGCTTCGCGCATCCCGAGCGCGCGGATCCGATCCTTCGTGGACATCGAGAGAAGGCTGCCCGTCAGCGCGGCCACGGCAAGGCCGATCGCCCATACGTCTCCGAGCATCCCGTCGCGCACCGCCCAGATCGCAAGACCCGCGACGACCATGGCGTCCCCGATCCGATCGAGCACCCCGTCCATGAGCGCACCCCACGCGCTCGTTCGGTACTGGAGCCGGGCGATCTCACCGTCCACCCCATCCACCACCGAGCCGAACTGGACGAGCAGTCCCCCCGCGATCCCTTGCCCGAGAGCGAGCAACGAGCTTCCGATCGCGCAGAGGAGGAGGGCGATGACCGAGACCAGGCCGGGGTTGGGGCGGAGCCGGGAGATCGCCATGGAGATCCGCGTCGAGATCGGCCGGTTCAGCAACCGCGAGACCGGGCCGTCCGCGGGCTTGCGCAGCGACCGGCGGAGCGACCGCCGCGCCGTGCGCACGTCCTCCGGCGTATCCAGGTCGTGCCACCATGCCCCCGGCGGAAGTGGGAGCGCGGCGATCGGATGGAGCACCGCCAACCGGCAGAGTGCCCCGCTGAGCGTCGAGTCGCCCTCGGCCGCCGCCCGTCGTTGCGCCTCGAAGATCGCGGGCGACAGCACGAACGCCCCGCAATCGACGGGCAGCTCGGACAGCTCCTTCGAGAACTCCAGGGCGCGGCCATCCTCGATCCGCACCCGCGTCCCCTCCGACCAGATGAGCGGATCCGGATGCTCGTCCACGAGCACGGACGGTCGAGAGGCAGCAACGAGCTGATCGGTCGCGCCGTCGGAGAACACGTGATCGGCGACCATGACGACGAACAAGGGATCGTCCACGAGCTCACGCTCGGCGGCCGCGAGGGAGGCGCCGTTGCCATCCATCCATCGTTCGGCGAAGAGGGTCCGTACGCCACGCCGAGCGATGCGCTGGACCAGTCGCTCCACGGACGTCGATCGCGCACCCACCACCACGATCACGTCCTCGATGCCGACGGCGAGCAGTCTCCCGACCGCCCGTTCGATCAGCGAGACGCCGCCCAGATGGAGGTGCGCCTTGGAACCGCCGGCGGTGAGGGCTCGCATGCGTTCCGACCGCCCAGCAGCCAGGACGACGGCCCGCCGCGAACGGGCGTGCCCCAGCGCGGGCTCCGCGAACCCGTACCGAAGGCCGGAGGCTTCGTCCGTCTCCGCCATCCCATCCCCTCTCTGTCCGGGCGAGCATAGCGGCGAGTTCCGGGTGCCGTTCGCAGATGCCGGCAAGCACGCTCCGAATGCTGGCTGAGGGGATGGCGAAGCGCTGCTCGAGCTGTCGCCGGCTCGCGTTGGTCAGCTCAAGAGATCGATCGCCGCGGAACGATCGTCCTCGAAGAAGCCGGCCGCGGGGAGGCCGTTGCCAAGAAGCGCTGATCATGAGGACGGCGACATCCGTTGAGCTCGGGACGTCGCATCACGTGAGGGGGAAGGGAGGCTGCCACCACCACGGTTCGTCGTCGACGTCGATCGCCGCCACCCACTTCACCCACCAGAACCCACGGCGACCGGGTGCGACCAGGCGGGCCGGAGCTCCATGACCTGCGGACAGCGGAGCGCCTCCGACCTGTGTCGCTAGCAGCAAGGAAGGGGCGCCGGAACGCGGGAACCGCCGGCTGTACCCGGTGACCGATCGGACGACGATCGACTCGCCATCCGCATCGTCGAGCAGACGGTCCAGGCGCGCGCCCCGCCACTCCTGCTCCGCGTACCACCCGCCGGTGCAATCGAGCGTCGCGCGGAGCGCGTCGTCGAACGCGACGAGTTCGTCGACGGAATAGCTCCGAGCGCCGTCCAGTACGTACAGCTGCCAGGATGCCGGATCGAGCTCCTGGACGGAGTCGTTGAACCACTGCGTGACCGGCATGCCTGCCGGATCGCCGGACCCCGTTTCGAACGAGCCGGTCACCCGTCGATCGGTCCCTCGTGCGCCGGTCGCACGGAGCACGCCCGCGATCGCCAGCCAGCCGGCCGCCCCGGCACCCAGGACCGCGCCGCTCCGGAGCAGGTTCCGTCGTGAGACGTCGGTCGTGCGAGGACGGACGGGTC
>JALYLP010000323.1 GCA_030774195.1 Actinomycetota bacterium
TTAGGGCTGGGCCGCGCGACGGGGAGGGGACCGCTTCCCTTTCCGCCTCGCGGACCGTGCTGGTCGTAACCCCAGAGTCCACCAAGGCGGGAGAGGTCGTGGGCGCCTTGCAAGATCGGGGAGTCCCGTCGATCCAGGCATCGACGCCTTCGCAAGCGATCTTCTGGGCACGGCGAGCGAGGCCCGCTCTCGTCGTCCTCGACACGAACGTCCGAGGAGCCGGCCTTCTGCTCGGCGAGTTCCGCGGCGAGGGTCGGCTCCTGGTCGCTCTGAATGACGACGACAGTGAGCGGGTCCGAGCATTGGAAGCGGGGTGCGTCGATGCGCTCCCCAAGTCGCTGGAGCCAGATGAGCTCGCGCTCAAGGTGACCCGGTTGGCCCGTTCGGATGGTCTTCGTGCTGGCGGGACGATCGTCGCCGGTCCCCTCACCGTCGACCTCCCCGCCAGCCGTCTCCTATGGCGCGACAAGGAACTCAGCGCCTCTCCTCTGCTGCTCAATCTTGCGGGGTACCTCGCCTCGCGCCCAGGCCGGCTCACTCCAGCGCGTGCCCTCCTCGAGGACGTGTGGGGAGAGCCTTGGGCGGACCCAAACAAGGTGCATCAGGCGATGTACCGCTTGCGTCGCTCGCTCGGTGTGCCGGCGAACTCCCCCTTCTTGGTCGCGCGGCGAGGTCATGGGTACGGCGTTTTTCCTCAGACGTTCGAAGCTCAACGCCACCAATCAGCTGGGGCCGTCTCCCGGTAGACCGCCTAGTTGCCAGCCGGCGCATCTGGGCCAATTCCCGTGTCAGAATCCGGCGATGGCTCGCATGATTCCGACCGCTCCCTCCCCAGGGGCCCCAACTTCGGAGCATCGCGTGTTCGAGGCGCTTTCGAAGCTCCCCGACGACTGGACCGCCTTCCACAGTGTGGGGTGGCAATCGGAGCGGCATGGACGACCCGGTGACGGAGAGGCGGACTTCCTCCTCCTCCACGGGAAAGGGCTACTCGTCCTGGAGGTGAAGGGCGGACGGATCCACATCGTCGAGGGACAGTGGATGTCGAACTCCAACATGATCCGAAACCCCTACGAACAGGCCCTCGACTCCCGCAAGGCGCTGCAGCGATATGTGCTGGACCACATCCCAGAGATCCAGGCGCTGCACTCGGGGCACGCGGTTTGCTTCCCAGACGTCCGCGTCGGGGACTCGCAGCTGGGGCCGGACGCGACAACCGAGATCACGATCGACCGGGACGACCTCTCCAACGCGCCAGCCGCGATCGGCAAGCTCGCCTCCCACTGGGAGCTCCGCTCCGACCTAAGCGACCAGCAGCTCAAGAGGATCCGTGACGTCTTGGCGCCAACGGTCACGGTAAGGCCGCTCGCACGCGAGGTAACCGAAGACGTCGGAGAACGCCTGCTCCAGCTGACGAGGATGCAGATCGCCATCCTGTCGGCGATGCGACGCCAGCGACGACTCATCGTTTACGGCGCCGCGGGGACTGGCAAGACGGTGCTGGCGGTCGAGCGAGCACGCCAGCTTGCCGACGACGGCTTCACCGTCCTCCTCGCCTGCTACAACCAGCCCCTCGGGCGACACATCGCCCGACAGTTCGAAGGAGACGATCGCGTTCGCGCCGGAAGCTTCGCGTCGATCTGCCGGGAGTTGGCCGTCGCTGCCCGAGTACCGATCCCCGACCACCCACCACAGCGTTGGTGGGACGAAGAGCTGCCGGGGGCAGCGCCAAGCTACGCGGAGTCGATCGGCTACAGCGCGACCGCCGTCGTCGTCGATGAGGGCCAGGATTTCGCGCCCGCGTGGTGGGAGACGCTCGAGCTGCTCACGAGCAACCCCGAAGAAGACCCGTTCTACGTGTTCGCCGACGCCGCGCAGCAGCTGTATCGCAGGGACTGGCGACCACCGTTCCCCGAACCTCGGGCCGATCTTGACATCAACTGCCGGAACACCATCGAGATCGCCAAGCACGTAGGAGCCGTCTTCGGAACGCCGATCCCCACCCTCGGGACGAATGGCCCGAAGCCAGAGTTCGTGAAGGTGAAGTCGGTGGCGGCCGGGGACCAGAAGCTCGAGGGCCTGCTCGATCGATTCCTGAACGTGGAGAAGCTCAAGCCCGAACAGCTGGTGATCCTGAGCCCGAGGAGACCAGCGGTCGACGCCCTACGCGGGAGCACCCTCGCCGGGTACGGACTCGTGGCGCCCGAAGAAGACGGCGTCGTCGTGGAGACGGTTCAACGGTTCAAAGGGCTGGAAGCTGACGTGGTGATCCTGCTGATCCCTGAACTCGAGACGGAACAGGACCGTGCGCTCGCCTACGTGGGGATGAGCCGAGCACGGGTCCACCTCGTGGTCGTCGGAACAGCTCCAGTGCGCGCGGCGCTCGCCTGGGACAGCTAACTCTCAGTCGGTGACTCGACGGAGGCTCCATCCTCCGAGTCGAGCGAGGTTGGCGCTTCGAAGTGACTCCAGGCGAGCCGCCTCCGACGCGGTCCACGATGTGGCGTCAACGCGGACTGTGGCCGAGCGAGAGGCATCGTCGCTCGCCACCACCGCGAAGCCTGGGAGAGTCTCCAGATCGACAGACGATGCCCCCGGATCAGGGTGGAGCACGAGCTCCAACTGCGCAGCCACTTCATCGAAGTGTTCCATCACGTCGCCATACGTGTACTCCAAGACATTCACCCCCCGGGCCTCTAGTTCGTTGCGGACCGCAAGATCGTCTGCGATCTTCTCGACCGACTGAGCGTGGTACGCACGGCCGTCGAGGAACACCGAGACGGCGGGGTCTCGGTATTCGCAGTCCACTCGGATGATCCGACGCTCGCCGATCACACGAACCACTTGCAGGGTCGGCAAGGGTAGACCGGCCACCTTCAGACGCTCGAAGAACTCCCTCTCCAAGAAAGACTCCAGCTTCTTGTCTTCAGGGTCGAGGCCCTCGGTGACCTCTGCTCCCGCGATCGCCTCGAGGGTGCCGATCACTTGGAAGCGGTCCAAGAGGCGATGAACACGCTGGTTCCAGAAGTCTCGAAGGCATCGGTGACATGAGTCGGTGCACATGCACCCGGCAAGGCGTTCGGCCGCCATCTTTGCGGCCTCCTGCAATCCGCTCGCTCCGTCGGCGAAGAGCTTCGGGATGTACCCGGTCCCACCCGGCATGGTGTCGTAGAGCACGAGCGACACGGGTTCATCGTTCTCGTGCCGGACGAACCCGTCCAGATCACGGCGCCCGGCCTGCATCGTCTCTCGGATCCCGAGCTGGAGCGCCTCGCTCAGCGTCGCCCGCCACGAGTCGAATCCCGATCCCTGCGCCGCCGGCGGAAGCTCTAGCTCCATGACGTCGCCACGGAGGCCAGCCGTGAGCCAAAGACCGCGGATCACCAGTTCGCTGTGGGGGTCCTTGCGTGCTGGGCAATAGGCCCGGTGGCCGGCCGCCTCGTACTCATCCTCATCGAAGTCGTCCTCGTCGAACGGCTGTTTGAGCTCGGCCGCGTGGCCGCACCCAGTGCAGATCTCGAACCCGTGTACATCGTCCGATCTGCCGACGATGGGACCTCGGTTGGCAACGATCAATGTTCGTCCGCTCGACCGCGTGAAGCGATACCCGCCGACGAGCGTCGTCTCCGTGTTCCCGTCAGCCGCTCCGAGCATATGCTGGACGTCATAGCCGGCTCGTCGCCGGTACTCGTCCTCAGAGGAAATCGCTCCTCCCCCGGCTGCAACGCTAGTGAGCGTGAGAACGGGTTGCGCAACGAGATCCGCCTTGCAGGACGGGCACACCTTCTCTAGCGGGTCGGTCGTGAGGAACTCACATCGATCACACCGGCGACCGCGGCTGATGACATTCTCTCGGTGCTCGGTGCCCGCCGAAGCCTCTTCGACGGGCGGAGGATCGAGGCGGTGTACCTTCAGCCGCCGGCCGCGCGCGTATACGAGGTTCCCTGGGGCGAACTCGGTGATGGCGAAATGCGCCGTCTGAGCAAGAGGCTCATCGTCGCCGGAGGGGTGCAGCAGGACCGTCTCACCTGTGAAGCCGTAACGGGGAAGGAACCCGACCAAGCCCAGGAAGCCCAGAGGTCGATACTCCGGTGAAGCGGGTTGCGACAACCGGACGATCTCTCGATAGAGGCGATCTTGGAAGTCCTTCTCTGGCTTCGATGGGATCCCCTTCGCCAGCAGACTCTTCTTGTATTCGGCGACCAGCGCCCCGAAGCGGTTGCACCAGCGATTCAGGGCCCCGCGGAGGTCAGCCTCGAACGAAGCGATCTGCTCAATGCACAGATCTTTGACGCCCTCGACCTTGGCCGGATCGCCGTCTGACGCGAACGCAACCAGCGCTGCCGCCTCAACCTTCGCCCGAACTGTCGGGTCGGAGAGGTTGTCATGGAACGGGGCAAGCGTCGTTTCCCGCAGGATGCCGTCTTCGTCCGCGATCGTTGGCTCCTCCTCGACGACCGTCGACCCGATCGGCGGCACCCAGTGCTCTGGAAGGTCCAGGCGGAGCGTTTCGAGAACCAAGGAGTTCACGTGGCGCCGCAGGACCGGCGGGTTCTCGAGCGAGATGACCGGCGCACGGACGTTCCCTGCGATCATCTCGCCCGGATTCTCGAAGTAGTAGCTGTCGTGGGGCCCATGGCCAGCGTGGGTGACCGCGAGGGCCACCTTCGTCCGACGACCTGCCCGACCAACCCGTTGAGCGTAGTTCGCGGGGGTGGGAGGGAGGTTCCGAAGGACCACGGCATGAAGGTCGTCGAGGCTTACGCCAACCTCGAGCGTGGGAGTGCACGCGAGTGCGTCGATGATCGGATTCTCACGGTCGTTGAACCGTGCCTCCAGTGCCAAGCGGGCGTCACCCTCCACCTGTCCCGAGTGCTCACGGACGATCAAGCGACGCGGCTCGGACAAGTACTGCCTCGCGTAGAAGTCACGCTCCTCTATCGGATCGAACGGAGCCGGCGTCCCGGGACACCGCCAATTGATGCAGAGTGGCTTCCCTCCCGTGTCGCTGAGCAACCCAGAGCGCACGGAACCACAACGATCGCACCGCCACAGCGGCTCGCCGTCCCGCAGCGAGACGATCAGTCGCGCGTGATCGACCATCGCACGACTCCTGCCTTCGAGCTTGCTCTCGGTCAGGAGACCCACCGAGACCAGGCGTGAAGCGAGCGTCTCGACAACGTCGTTCACTTCGGTCGGTGGCTTGCCCAAGACCCGTCCCAGCAACTCGGTCATGCGCGTCGCATGCTTGGGAGCGGTCCAGCCTCTGATATCCACGCCGTCCTTGGAGCTGGTGAACTTCTTCTTCCCGTACCCGCGCGTGGCGTTGATCGCCCGATCACCGATCCTCAACTGATGGTTCCTCACCAGCGTGCGGGGATCGAGCTTGAGCCAGGGATGTGAGACGGCCCGGGTGTAGCGCATGACGTCGACCATCGCGCGGACAACGTCAGTGAGCTGTGCCGTGTCGAACGGACAGGTCGGCCACGTCTTCTGGACCGTCGCGACCTGCTTACCGATCTCGTCTACGGAGACGACGATCACCCCCTCACGTTCCAGAGAGAAACGACGCCTCGCTCGCTCGGTCACCTCCAGCGCGATCTCCCACGAGAGCTGCTGCGAGATGTGCTTGCGATCCTCGCTTGAGGGCTCGTAGTCAGGATCGCTCACTTCAGCGAAGCCACGCATCGACTCTCCGACCAGCCAGCGACGTCGAGCCACGGGGTCCTTCAAGACCAGCCCATCCACAACCGTCGGGAGGGTTTTCAACGAGGTGGCACCATTGTCCTTCAGTGCTCGAGCCACCAGCTGGCGTGCCGCGATCCTGGCTCCTTGGTCATCCGCGTAGCCGGCCTGCTGCGCCGCGTTCTGTCGTGAGTCCGCGAAGACTAGAAGGCGACCGCCGGCCTCATCGGTCGCGGCGCGTAACTCATCAGAGAGCCCTTGCGTGATGACTGCGGAGCTTGCGGCGGCGGATCCCTTCAGTGCCAACAGGATGGGTCGGTTCCTGGCGCCTTGATCTCCACAGGCAGGGCAATGCACGTCGTCCAGCGAGGCAAGCACATTCACACCGGGGAAGGCGGGGCGCGGACAGGAGCGCAGATGTTGGAGATCTCGACCCGGAGTGGCAAACGCACCACACGAAGAGCAGATCTTCGCCTCGATCCAGGGCACCTTCAGACCGTCCTCATCCTCGCCGACCATCCCGACCAGTCGCAGAGGGTCGGCGATGAACACGGTGAGGGAGCCACGCTCTCGGTCAACAGCCTCGAGGCGCTCGATCAACTCGAGCTCGGGCGCCAGCGCAGGGCTCGCCCAGTAGGCCTCTCCGCAGGTGCGGCAGCTAGCAAGAGGGAGCGTCAACGATCCACATGAACACCGGCTCCCATCCGGCCCTCTGAGAACGCCATGGCCCGGATCGATGCATCGCCACAGGCCAGCGAGGCTTCGCACCACTTGATGCAGGCGAGGACGGAACCTCGGCTCGGTCTCATCTTCACCGACCGAGGGAAGGCGGGCGGCGGCACCAAGCAACAGGAGCGCCTGCGCTTCGCGGACGAGGGCTTCTTCCTGGACTCCCGCTCGCTCAGGAAGTTCCGTGAGCGCCGCAGCTGCGTCACGGATCGAGGCCGGCTTCGCAAGAGCGCGTTCGATAACCGACACGGTGGCGTAGGTGTCGATCACGCTCCCCAGCGCCTCATTGAAATTGTCATCTGCGGGCAACTCGATGCCGAGAGTCTGTCGAGCCAGTGCGGCAAGACCGGGGGTGTCTCGTGCCTCCCGCAGGAGTTCATCGGTGAGAGAGGGGGCGGGCGGCACTTCCGGTCCAGGTTCGGCCTCCTTCGCCACGCTCTCTGCGATCAGCGCTCCATCCTCGAAAGCCGAACCGAAGAAGCGCTCCGCGAAGTTCCGCAACTGCTCCTGCTCCAGATCGCTTCCCGCCGTGGCACTCGTCCCGACCACGCACATCTGGCCCTCCATTGCGCCGACGTGCGCCCGGAACCGACGAAGTAGGGAGGCCACCTCGGCGCCCAGAACACCGGAAAACAGGTGGATCTCGTCGACGACGAGGTACTTCGGTGGCCCGCCATGGAACAGCTCCACATCCTTCCCGCGCAGGAGCAGGTACTCGAGCATCGAGTAGTTCGTAAGCAAGATGTTCGGAGGGCTCTCTCGCATGGCTTGACGCGACCAGCGCAAGTTAGGCGGCGCGGCTTCAGGGCGGGCCGGACGCCGCGAGTCACCGGCATCGGTCTCCGGAGCATCTCCCGTGTAGCGACCGAAGCTCACCTCCGGCATGTCGCCGAGAAGCTCGCGCAACCGCTTCAACTGGTCGTTGGCCAAGGCGTTCATCGGATAGATGACGACAGCTTTGACGCCGGGGGTCGAGTCGCGGAGGACTGCATCCACTATCGGGATCAGGAAGCTCTCGGTCTTACCCGAGCCGGTCCCAGATAGCACCAGGGTGTTCTTCGGACCGTCGGGCCCCTCGGCAGCCAGGCGCCGGATGGCCCGATCCTGATGGTCGTAGAGATCCGCGAACCCCCAGGGCACTTCTAGCACGCGAGGGAGGAGTATGTCCGAGAGGCTGGCGAGCTTCGGGCCCGTCTTGCCGGGCCGCTCGAGGCGGATGAAGGGGGGTGCCCACAACAATCCCTCGTCGATCAACTGCTCCCGCTGCTCATCCAAGTCGGAATCACGAAGTGGGAAGCTGGCGCGAACGTAGCGCCTGAACCATTCGAGAGTGGACTCGGCGACGTCGAACGGCTGGAGGACCTTCATTCGTCTTCCTCCACCATGTAGTAGCGGGCACCTTTGCCTGTGCCGTCGCGGAGGACTACGCCGTCCTTCTCCATCTTCTTCACGACAGTCGACACCGTCTTCTGATCTTGCTCGAGCGCGTCAGCAACATCTGAGATGGTGACTGGATCCGAACCAAGCATCTCAAGCACCTCCGAGATCAAGGATGGATCCGTTGGTGGCTTGGCGCCCTTTGGCGTCGGTCGATATGGAATCGCGCCTAGCCGAACATGCTCAGCCATCCGCTCATCTAAGCCCCGCAGACCGTCCTGCGGATCGGGAATGTCGGCTCCAATTCCCCGCATCAGCTTGGCAACGTCTGGAGATCTCACGTTAACAAGGCGACAGTATTCGTTGAGCGCATAGTCGCGGGTCACAAACGACTTCGGCTCCCCTGGGAGCATCGGCTGGCTGCGATCGATGTTCGGGAATGCGCAAAGTACGGCAGCGTACTCCTTCAGGGAAAGCCCATAGGCTGTCGCAACCAGCGCGTCAATGGACGCACGACGCTGGCCGAGGTCAAAGAGATCGAGTGAAGGGATGGATTCCTTCGGATACACCTCGTTCCACAAGGGGACGAAGCCCGGTCGAGAACACACCACCTCGAGTGCTGGACGCAGTACTTGATCCAGTTCGACTAGTTGAGGGGCGGGGACCTGGTTCAAGATGCCGTAGCGAAGGGAAGTCGCCCCTCGGAAGCGGACGTTGTAGTCGAACACGAAGCTCGATAGGAGCGCGCACAGTGCGATTGCGGCGACGGCGTCTTGGGTTCCTCCCCAGACCGTTGGAGCCTTGTTCGTCGCGACCGTCTTGGGCGGCAGAATCGCCGAGATAGCGCTCCGTTCGTTCGTTGGGGAGGCCACATCCCGATAGGCGACTCGATAGTGCAGCATCACAGATGAACCATCCGGGGCTTGCCTTGCTGCGATGGCCTTCAGATCCGAGGCCCGCGCCCAATACCTGATCTCTTTGCCATCCGCCGGAAACTCAAGGTGGTAGAAATGGACGCCGCTGACGACCGGCCACCACTCGCCGCCCGAATCATCAACATAGATCAGGCCATCACGCCGAGCACCATTGCCGATCAGTTCGCCCTCTTCGACGAAGCGCCAGGCATCATTGGTCGCGTCCAGTTCGCGACAGTACTCGATCTGCCAACCGTGCTCATCTCGATTGAGCGGGGGTTTGTCAGCGCAGTGCAATGCCACCGAGGCATCGAGGGCGGTCTGCAGTTCGGGGAATGACCATGTGTCAGGCGCAAGCCGCCTCACCTGGTCTTGGGAGAGCGTCGGCGCCCCGCTGTCTAGACCCCCCAAGATGCCTGGCAACCTATCGAGGCCAACGGATCGGTCTTGTCCGGCCGGCCCCTTGCCCACAAAGAAGGCAGCGCTGAATTGATCGGTTGGCCCCAAACCGCTAGAGACAACCAGGAGACACACCTTGACTGATCGGTGAATCGGGAAGATTGCCTGCCGATTCTCGAAGACGAAGCACCTATCCATGAGGCCGTCGACCAAGAGGTGCTGGCGGAGACCCGTTGCTGGCATTGAGACGTAGAGGGCCTCCGGCAAGACCTGAGCGAGCCTTCCGCCCCTCCGTAGCAGCTTGTAGCCGCGCTCCACGAATAGCCTGAAGACGTTCGCATCTCCCTTTCGTAATTGGCCCGTGGGAGCGTGCCATTGGAACCGACCTGACTCTGGCTTGGCGTAGTTGGCCAGCTCATGCAAGAGGCGGGCGGATCCGCGCCAAGCGGCATCGATATCGGGTACCTGGCGAAGGTCGCCCTTGCGCTCCAACTTCCTCTTCTTTGTCACGCCCTTTGCGAAGGATGATGGATCGAATGTCCCGAAGAACTCGCCATCACTTGGACTCAGTGTGTTCCAGGGTGGATTCCCGATGACGGCATCGAAGCCGGAGCGCTCGACCATAACCTCCGGGAACTCCAGAGCCCAGTGGAAAAAGTGTCGGCGCTCCGCGACACGTCGCGCAGCCTCTTCCTGCGCCTGCAGGCGTTCGGGTATCTCGTGTCCCTCGAGGAGCCTCGTAACGATGGTTTCGAAGTCCGCGACGTTCGCCGGCACCACAATACCTTTGGCATCTTCTGGTGCGTCCTCACCTTCGCTGAACCATTGCGCTGCCCAGAAATCCGACGCCGCCCTGAGTCGGTTCCGCAAGGACGCTTCCGCGCCCTCGAGCGCGCCGAATGCCTCCGCCGAGTGCACAGCGTCCGCCAGCGAGTCACCGGCATGCTCTAGGAGTTGACGACGTTCGCCCGCGATGGTTTCGAGCGCCTCCTCTATCGCCACTGCGTCGATACCGGGCAGCTTCGCCTGAGCCGCGGACTTGGGGGCCTTCCTCGACTTGAGCCGCTCGAGAAGCGGCTCACCCCGCTCCCCCGCCTCCTTCCTCAGGTATGTAGTGAGACCCTTTGCGGCTGGCGCAGGCCAAGTCGCCAAGTCGGAGGCCCCGAGTGATCCGTCAGCGCTCACGAAGTCGACGCCCACGAGCGCGTCTCCACACCGGAGATGCGCGTCTAGGAAGCTGAGGGGTTTTCCCTTCTCGAGTGTTTCGAGCCAAAGTGACACCTTCGCGAGAACGACGGCGAGCGGGTTGAGGTCTACCCCGTAGAGACATTCGCGCACCACGGTCCGCTCAGCCTGATGAATCAATTCCGGCGTAACCCGGATCCCGGCTCGGACAGCGCGTGTCCGCGCATACGCGAGACCCAGGACGCGTGCCGCCTGTACAAGGAAAGCCCCGGAGCCCATCGCTGGGTCACAGATCTTGAGCGCAAGCAGTTCGCGTTGAGCGGCATCCGGGTCGGTGGCCGCCAGCTCGACAATCGGCTCCACGATCGGGTCGAGAGCAGCATGAGTGAGGTACTCGGTGATCTCGTGTGGCGTGTAGAAGGAGCCACTCCCCTTGCGCCGACCTGAGGCTGATTCCAAGACGAAGTAACCTGCCTCGAGATGCCTGACTAGTCGGTAGCTTCCGACCTCGTCCTCCGGCACGATCCGCCGATCCCCGTCGATGAGGACGAGCGCTCGAGGTCCGGGCGATAGGTAGGGCTCGAGAACCAAGAGTCCCTCATAGATCGAACCGAGCTGGTCCACACCCAGCTCGGCGAAGCTTGAGCGACGTCCCAGCTTGGCTCGAGCGCTTCCGGGCTCACCCACCGCGATCGATATCAACGCCGGCGCCCACGCGCTATCGGGGATGACGCATGCATCCAACAGTGCGGTCCTCGTCGGATCGAAGAGCTCTCCGCCGACCGCGTCGATGCCGATCGCGTGGGCGGCTTCCTCGGGCCCTTGCCACAGGAGATCGAAGAGCCTGCGAAGACTGTCGCCGAAGTAGGTCCCATGCTCGTCGACACCACCGGCGCGTGCAAGCTCGATCAGATGGTCGACCGAGTACGTGGTCGGGTACGGTCCCGCGCCGTTGACCGGCAGGATCTCCCGCGCCTCTGCGTACAGCACGAACAGGATCCGGTACAGGTAGTACAGCGTCTCCTCGAAGAGCTGCTGGAGCTGCGATCTGCCGGGCTCGCCCAGGATCAGCTGGTTCGCCTGGTGGTCCAGCGCTCCCTGAATGAGTCGTTCGGCCGCATCGACGACATCCCGACGCATGTCAACCGCGAGCGCCGACGCGTGCCTCCGGCTCTCGTCGACGACCCTCCGGATGAGCGGAACCTCACCGTCCTCGGCGACGAACGCCGGCGCTCGGAAGATCGCAGCGAATCCCTTCCAGGTGTTGTCGTCGTCAAGTTCGACGAGCGACTCAAGATCGACCTGCAGGTACTGCTGACTGATGCCGCTCGAGCGTCGGTAGACGCGGAACGAGGTTCCGGCCAGCAGGAGCCCCCAGTCGGCGTCTCCCTCGTACGCGTCGAGCGCCAGTTCGAAACGAGTCGCTGGTGGGTCGATCGCCTTGTCGACGCGTCTATCAGGGTCGGTGAAGCCGGGCAGATCACCGACGAGCACCGCGTCCACACCATCTCCGTTGCCGTACGCCTTCAATCCGAAGGGTTCGCCGTCATCGAGGTTGACGCTGAAGTCTCGGGTCGACTGGATGCCCAGGAGATCGAGTCGACGGGCTTGCCAGTCCTCGTCGGGCTCTTGTCCTCGCAGCTCGAAACCCCGCGCGTCGCGCACCAGCGCACGTGACTTCTGCTTCAGCGTCGCGAACGTCTCGGGATCGATGTCGATCTCACCCCGGCGGGCGAACACCTCGATCAGGAAGTACGGGGAGGCGAGTTCACCTACGTTCTTGATCACCGTCACGGCTGTCTCCGCACGACCAAGCGCCCGCCCAACAGATCCACCGATGAGAGACGGATGTCGGAGCGATCACTGATCGCCTCCATCCGCCGGACGTACTCAACATCCAACGCCCGCATGCGGTCCTCGAACGCATCGGCGGCCTCGAACGAGACCTTGGTTCCCGTGCCGAGCGTGAGCACCTCGACCTTGTCCTTCTCCTCGCTCTTCCACACAGCAAGCGCCTGCATCTCTTCCTTGGTCAGTTCGACGGCCAGGTCACTGAGCTCGTGACGTCGGACCTCGGCTCGGCGCGCGATCTCCAACCTCCCGGCCTCAACCAGATCCGGGAACTTGTAGCGCCATGGCTGGATCCGCTCGGGATCTGGTTTACCGCCTCCCGACGCTGCATCGATCCCGAGACGTTCAAGGTCCGCTTCGGCGTCGACGCTCGCCGCACCGTCCGCGTTGAGCGTGACAGCCATCAGTGCCTCCTCGGCGGTGCGCCCCTCGCCGTCGACGAACCGGACGACGAACGAGAGCGTCAGGACTTCCTCATCCGCCGCCTCGATGTCGAACCTGTGTGGGAACGAGGGGTCCGTGGCCTCATCCCGCAGCAGCTGCAACGTGCCCGCTACAAGGGGGTGGGCAGGTGACAGGAACTCCACGGCGTCTGCCTCGGCATCATCCGCGCTCGTTACGGCGACATCGCGGCGGAAGGTCGCCCGCTCGATCAGGGCGGATCCGACCGCGGCACGCAATCGCTTCGGAACCTCGACGCGGAGGAGTCCTGGATCGGTGGCCTCGAGCGAGCCTCCGTCGTCCCACCCGAAGAAAGCGGTCCGCAAGAGATCTCCAAGCTGCTCCTCGAAGTCGTCGATCGTTCCAAGGCGGGATACGTAGTCGTCCGCCTGTTCCGTATCCCTCTTGTTGCGCACGGTGATGCGGTTGAGATCCTTGGATACCTTCTCGCCCTGCTTCTCGTCGAGCAGCGCGTCCATCTGCACGTCCGCGTCGCTCTTCGCTTGCTGCAGGACCTCACGGACCGAGCCCGTTGAGAAGCCCGGGATGACGGCACTGACCGAGCCCAGCTGTTGCTCGATCCGCTGGAGCTTCTCGATCACGATCTCGAGTGCACGAGCCTCAGGACGACCCTGTTTCTTGCTCGCATCAGCGGCAACAAGGGCCCACACGTGAGGAACCTCGTCCTGTCCATACCGGTCGATCCGACCGTTCCGCTGCGCGTACCGATTCGGATTCCATGGCACGTCGAGGTGCACCAGGTTCGAGGCCCCGTGCTGAAGGTTGATGCCTTCACTGGCGGCATCTGTGGCGAGGAAGACTCGCGCCCCATCATCGTGACGGAACCGGTGGATAGCGTTCTCGCGGTCCGCGTCGGAGGTACCCCCGTGGAACATGACGAAGCCGATCTGCTTCTGCTTCAACCGCCGGCTCGCCGCTCTCAGTGTGTCGCGGTACTCGGTGAAGACGACCGCCTTCTTCCCATCGATCTGTCCCGAGAGCAGCTCGACCAACTTCTCCAGCTTCGAGTCTCTGTCGGCCGGTACCTTCTCTGCCGCGACGAGGAGCGCACGAGCCAGCACTTCTTCGCCGGGCGACAGCAGCGGAGGTGGAGTCTCCGCTTCCGCGCCCGGGTCGATCACGTCGTCCTCCGGATCGGAAGCATCGGTATCCACGTACGGCACGGCGTCGTCCAAGTCCTCAGGCGCGGGCGGCATGTTGAGACGCCGCCGGAGAGTCGCCCGCAGTGCGGCGACCGACGAACCGAACCGCTTCCTGTAGAGACCTGCGAGGAATTGGCAACCCGTCGCCTTCTGCCGGGCTCCGGCCGATTCGTAGCGAACCTCCTCGTCGGCTAGCCAGTTGAGGTACGCGTCCAGCGGCTCGTCCAGCGCCTTCTCCTCTTTCGTCCGGGAGTCCAGGGTCGAGACAACGTGGATCTGCGCCTCCTGGAATTTCCTGCCGCCGGCGAGTGTCACCTCTGTCTTGAGTCGACGGACGACGAGTCTGCTGGCGAGATCGATCGGCACGTCGCCAGGACGCACCTCAACGAACGGATCGAGCAGCTGCAGCAGCGAGAGGAAGCTCTCGGTCTTCCCATCGTGCGGCGTGGCCGTGAGAAGGAGCATCGCGCCGTCTTTGGAAGCCGCCGAGAGGGCTCGTCCCAGCAGCGCGAGTCGTTTGGTCCGATTCCCCCTGACAGCTAGGTGCGCCGCTTCGTCCACGATCACGACGTCGAACGGGGTCGGACACTGGCGCAGCTCATCGAGGAAGAGCTGTCGTGCTGCAAGGGTCATCGACACGATGAGCTTGCGTTCCTGGGCGAACACGTTGACCGTTGGCGCCCGGCGCCGACGTTCGTTGAAGTCGGCGCCATCTCGCAGGATGTCGAAGTTGAAGCCGAACTTCGTCCACATCTCCTTCCGCCACCGCTGGGGTTCCGGGGCGGCGCGGGTGACGATCAACACTCGACCAGCCTGATGGCGCTGCGCGAGCCACCGCAGGATGATGCCCGCCTCTGCGGTCTTGCCCAGGCCCGTATCGTCGGCGATGAGGAGGCGCGCGCGCATCGTGCGAGCGACACGGAGGAGCGGTACTAGTTGATAGGGCTCAACGGTCACCGCCCCCCAGTCGAGCCCGACGAGCTGTTCGCGGCCCCCGGCCATGGTTGTCAGGAAGGCCCGATGAAGCGCCCTCCATCGGCTGCGGTCACTCGATTCGAGGTTCAGCTCAGGCAGCGGGAGCTCGAAGGGCGCGATGTCGTTTCCCTCGAGCTCGAGGTAGGGAGTGACCTCGACGTCCTTGAAGGTGTGATCTAGGCCGACGAGACGGAGGAAGCCGCCCTGTTCCTCACCAAGGACCCGCCAGCGGGTGCCCCTCCACCGGACCGTCTGCCCCGTCTCGAACAAAGTGCCGGTCACTCGTCTCCCATCGATGTCAGTGCTCACCAGTAGCGTTCGAGGTCAAGTCGGGCACCTCTCCCGCCGGGCGATTGTGGCAGCTGCAATGGCGCGACGGAGGGGGACGCATGGACACCGAGGTGGTAGCTGAGGAACTCGTCGACGCTGTGGAGCAACTCAGCGATGCAGAGCGAGCGCGCCTCAGAAGCATTACGGATCTGGCAACCGGCGAGATCGACTCCCTTACGGCGGCCTTAGAACAGCATCCGGGGCCGCTTACCGAGGTAGCCCTGAAGCTCGTGGGCGAGTGGGACCAGATGAAGGACGCTGAGCGGGTCGCCTCGCTCCTGGCCCTGAGGGAGATCCTCATCCAGTGGGTATCTAGTGGATCGTCGAGATGAGGGAGTAGTGGAGCCTTCGCAGACCCCTCCTCGGAGTTCGCGACGTTGACAAAGCTCGTCGCGTACTCGCCGTAGTCCTCGACAATCTTCTTACGCAGCTCGAACACGTCCAAGAGAGGGAGGTTCCTTCCGGTTGTGACGTGAGGATACCGTCAGGGTCCGACGCCCGCGAAGCGGCACCGCGGAGCCCGATGTGGGTGCATCAGCCAGCCCTCTCGGTCGGGTGCAGAAGGTGCTGAACCATGGCCTGGGTCTCCGGGTCGGGCTCGACCCCTAGCTGCTCGTCCAGAGCAGCCTCGAACCTCCGATAGCGAGCGAGCGCTGCCGCGCGCCGGCCGAGGGTCGCTTCCACCGCCATCGCGCGACGAACCAGGTCTTCGCAGACCGGGTCCGCACTGATCGCGCGGCCCAGGACCACCAACGCCTCATCGTGTTCGTCCGCATCCGACAACAAGTAGGCGAATCGTGCAGACGCCTCGACGAAGACGTTCCGGAATCGCTCCCGGACCCCCTCCAGCCAGGGGTAGTACGCGTCATCGCAGAACTCCCCTCGGTAGAGCGCAAGGGCGTCGCGGAATCCGGCCATCGCTTTGTCCGCGTCGTCGCAACGCTCGGCGTCGGCGACGAGGCTCCCGAACTCCCATGCGTCGACCCACCACGCCCCCTGCTCCAGCCGGTAGGAAGACTCACCCACACGCTCGACGTACATCTGGGAGTCCTCGGTTCCTCGCGCGAGCGAACGCACGAGGGTCGCGTACCTATCGAACCTGGCAGCTGCCGTCTTTGGGTCGACCTCCGGCCAGAGCTCGTCGATGATCCGCTCCTTCGGCGCTCCCGAGGGGTTGGCAACCAGGTAGGCGAGGAGCTCGCGGCCCTTCGACTTCCATCCCGTCCGCATCGGCGCGTCCCCTCGTGAGATCTCGAACGGGCCGAGACACCTGATCGCCATCATCTGCGGCGCTGGTACCAGAGGCTCACGGGGAGGACTGAATCGCCGCTCCCCCTCGACGGGTCGAGGAAGAGTCGCTGCTCGCACGGCTACGGGCGGCGGCGCTTCGGACTCGACCGTTTCGATCGATGTCCCGTGGTCCTCCTCCGGCTCAGTGGGATAGGCATCGCGGATCACCTCGATGGCCTCCCGCCGCGCCGACACGTCCAGCGATAGCGGCTCCAGGACGCTCGGCAATGGCAGGTCGGTCTCGAGTTCGATCGAGGCCCCGACGTGCACGACCACTCCGGCGGAGCTTCGAGTCGCTCCGGAGGTCAGCACCGCAGCTCCTAGGTCGACGGCCTGCTCACCGAGCGCCTCGATGACGCCCGCCAGCGCCGTGGGCGGCTCATCGCAGACGACCACGAGGGCGGGGAGCTGCTCGTCGGAGTGCTCGGCGAGGTGGGTCCAGATGTCGTCGACACCTTCCTGCAGGAAGAGCCGGGCGCGTCGCATCAGCTCAAGCTCGACCTTTCGCATGGCCGGCGCGGCGTCCTCCCAGGCGCAGGCAGTCTGCCCCTGCGGCAGTCGGCCTAGACTCGTGATCTTCTCGCTCTCTCCGACGACTACGAGGCGCAGGTCCTCCGGCCCGCCCTGGGTCGCCGCCGCGAGGATGAAGTGCGCGATGAGGTCCGGTGCGTTCGCACCAGTCACCGCAACCCGCCCGAGACCCGTCATCGACACGTGCACGACTGCTCCGCCAGGCGCGCGGCCGAGTGGGACAAGTAAGCATCGTTCGAGCGGTGTTCTCGACCGACGCAGCCGCGGTGGGAACGGACCGTCGACATCGACGAGGACGAAGCGACCTGTTCGAGCAAAGCGGATCCGGGGAGAGAGGGTGCCGCCAGAGCCCGGCGGGAGTTCACCATCGACGTCGGCGAGAACGAAGGAGGCGTGCTTCCCGGACTCGCTGGCACCGACGATGTGGGGCCAGGACCCCGCTCGTTCGAGCCACGCGTCGATCACCGCATCCAGCGCGACTTCGATCGGACCCGCCATCTCGGAGGCGCCGGCCCTCCGAAGATCGCGGACCAGGTCCGGCGCGGCCGAAGGCTCGACACCGCCAATCCCCGTCAGCCGCCGCGATCGGCGTCGGTGCAGCCTCCCTAGGAGATGAGCGGTGAGGAGCCCGGAAGCAAAGGACGCGGCCACGAGGAGCCCCGACGGGAGTTCGACCGTGGAATCCGGCGATGGGGACGGCGCCGTTTGTTGGTCGTCATCCTGCTCGGAGTCGTTCACCGGCTGTGTGTGCGGCGTCGGCGACTCGCTTGCCGCCGTTCGTCCCTCGCTCGGAGGGGCGGGCGAGGACCCGTTCGGCTTGGCTTGTCCTTCAATCGTTCGCCGTTCGTGCCCGTCCCGGTGTCCTGCGTGCGCAGGTGCTTCACCGGCCTTCGGCAGCTCGAGCACCCAGCCGGGGTAGATGAGGTGCGGGTTGGTCAAGGACCTGCCGTCCGAGAACCGGGTTCCTTCGTTCAGTCGGTAGATCTCGCGCCACCGGAAGCCAGAACCGAACTCTCGCTCGGCGATCCGCCACAGTGAGTCGCCCGGTCGCACCCGATACGTATCCCGTTCGGGCTTCCTGAGCGTTACGCCGTCGAAGAGCACGATGTCGAGATGGGAGGAACCGGCGTTGGTAATCGATGGCTGGCTCACAGCAGGGAGCGCCGAAGACGCGTGGATCGACACCGATGCGGTTACCAAGGCGCTCCCGATCGCGAGTTCGACCAGAGCTCGCACCACCTTCGGTGTGAGGATCGTGCTCGCCGTGAACAACACCCGGTGCCCGGGCGCGTTGAACGAGGCGGCGACGATCGCGAGGCTGTGCAGAAGGACGGCGAGCGCGAGGTAGCTCCACAGAGCCCATGAGAGGAGCCCGAGGACACCACGCACGGCATCGAAAGGCACGTAGGAACCCGATAGGCCGTCGGAACCTTCGAAGGTCGGGATCACCGGCGATCCGACCAAGAACCGGAGCGCGATCGGCGCCCCTATCAGGATGCCGAACAGGCCCAGCCACGCCAGCGTCCGCTTCATTGCTGGATCACCGACTGCGACTCGCGAACGGGGTATGCGGTCGCGGCGACCCGGCTGATACCTGGGAGTTCGATCCAACCGCCGCCGTCGATGCGGTATCGAACGCTGAAGGAGAAGCTGACCTCCACTTGATAGCCGGATGCAAGGCCTGCGGAGGAGCGTTCGTAGACGTGTCGGATCTGGGATCGGTGCGGGTACGAGCGCCCCACCGTGTTCGCTACGAGGGTCTTGCCATCCCCGAAGGACCACTCGTATCGCGTGACGCGGGCTTCGACCTCGACCCATTGTCCGAAGGCGTTGGTCGACTCCTCGATCGGGGAGCCGTTGTAGCCATCGATCCAGAACCACGAATCGACGCCGACGAGCCCCCGGTACGGGTTGATCTTTATGTTCGCGTTCGGAACCGGGATCTCATCGCGTAGGTGCATCGCGATGGTCTGCGGATCAAGGGCAGGCGCGGCACCGCCTGCATTTGGGTCCAGCCACACGAGCCCACGCATCTCCTTGCCGCACCAAAGAAGGTAGGGGTCAAGTCCCCGGCTGAGCTGGGTCCCGAAGCTGTCGACGAAGATCTCGCCGATCGTGCCAGCGACCTCGAGCCGGCAATCCGGTCCGCCGCCAGAGGAAGAGACCGTCCCCTGAATCGACCCGCGCTGATCGGCTTGGACGACAACGGCCTTCGGGTTGTCGTGGACAACGACGTCGGTAGGCCAGGTGAAGGGGCCGTCATCAGCTTGGGCTGGCAGCGCCATGAGCACGAGGCCCAGGATGAAAGCAAGTGCTAGCGGTACTCGATGATCGTTGCGATCTTCCATGTCCCGTCCACCAACTTCAGAGTGAAACTGCGATGCTCCTGGTTGTCTGGGTCAGGCTCGACAGGCTCGAGAGTGTTCGGGTCGAGCCGGACGTTGTGATTGATGTACCGGTCATCGACCGATGCCGTCTGCGCGTCTATCAGCGTGATCGTGTAGTTGTGCTCCGCTCGGATGCGGACCGGCTGGTTCTTCCCTTTCTGTTCCGCCACTTGAGCGGTGATGAGTTGTAGCGCGCGTCCGGTGAACGCTTCGCCGAGGCCCGACGCGTCCAGCTTCAAGAGGGCATCAGCCCACACATCCCAAGCCCTCAGGTATGCCTGCTCCACCTGAGCGCGGGGATCGCTCGGCGTAGCGCTGGTCGTGACCGGCGGAGTCGTCGTCGTCCCAGACGACTTGTCGTCATTCCCAAGAGCAAGGAACCCCACGAGCAAGCCCGCCACGAGGACGGTCAGGAGAACTCCACCAACGGTGAGCGTCCGGCCCCGGGGGCTCATCTCACCCTCCCGCCTCCTCGATCCCGACTCGTGGGCGCGCGACCGCATGCGCAGCCACGTCGACCGTACGCAAGCCGAGCAGGCTCATCATCAGTGTCGGACGCCTTTCCTCCAGGTCGACGGTCACGCTGAGCATATTCGCGTCGATCCGGACGGTGCCTCCGACGCCTGCCGCCTCCAGGTACCGTTCGGCCGCGACTTGCGCGGCTACCGGATCGAGCCTGACGGTGCCAGTCTCGCGCAGGAGGTCTTCGTCGATCGCCATCGCACCCGCCCGCGCCGAACCGTCGGCGAGGCCCTGCAGGTCGCGACGTTCCGCGAAGAGCAGACCCCCGTCGATCACGAGTGCCGTCATCGCAAGAAGTCCGAGCAGCATCACCGCGACCAGCGGCGCGACAGCGCCACCCTCTCCCTGAGGCTTCAACGGCTTCATGGCGATCGTGACCTGTAGGTGTCGATGAGCTCGGCGTGCTCCGCGCCAAGCGTGACCGATCCGGGGAGCAGGCCAAGCCCTGGGAGATCCGCCATAGACACTTGGTAGGACACGCTCACCTCGTACGGCGCGCCGCGTGCGAATCCGTGCGGATCCTGAACGATCGAGAGCCGAGCCGGATCCAACCCCAGTCCTTCCGCCACCTGCTGCGCCGTGGCGATGGCCGCATCGTGGGCTGCAGCCGCGTTGGGAGCCTCGGCCCCGGCTCGCGCGGCCTCCCGTGCCACCGAGAGGACGGCGGACTTGGTCCCGACCATCCGGCCGGCAGCTGATACGACCGCCACGAGCACGAGAAGCACGGGCGCGAGCAGCGCCAGCTCGACAGCCGCCGTTCCTCGTTCGTTCCGCAGCCTCATGGTCCCTCCGTTGCGGGGCGGAACCGCTCGCGGAAGGCGGTGGCCTCGGAAGATAGCGTGAAGCTCCGGAGCCCGGGGATGGGAAGCAGTCCGGGCATCTCCGCCGTCACCACGACATGTGCCGCATCTTGGTCGAGGGACGCATCGGCGTCTTCGCTCTGCCCAGCGTTGCCCAGGCCTTCCTGCAGCACCTCTAGTGCGCGTGCTTGGCCTGTCTCGGCCGTCCCGTCCTCGGCGGCGGCCGTCCGAGCGCCCTCCTGCGCCGCCGTCTGCACAACGTTCTGCGCGTGGTACCAGAGCCCGAACTGGAGCACGCCGAGGACGAGCAGCATGAGAACCGGAGCCACGATGGCCAGCTCGAGCGCGACGCTTCCGCGTTCGCGGTTCATAGCCCACTCACGGCGTCCCCGAGCCTCTGGAACAGTCCGGAGAGGGCGCCGAAGAAGTACTGGACCGCCCCGAGGATCACCAGGACCGCGAGGGAACCCAGCACGACGTACTCCACGTAGACCTCTCCTCGCTCCGACGTCCGGAGTCGGAGAAGCTGGGTCAGGATCCATCTCTGCAACTAACTCACCTCCCTTCCTCATGGCCCGGTCAGCCGAAGCAGTTGCACGGCTGCCGGGTAGAGCACGACGACGAAGAAGGCCGGCAGGATCAGTAGTCCCACCGGCAGGAGCATGCGGACCTGGGCTCGCTCGGCCGCCTCGACAAGCTCCAGCCGGCGCCGGTCGCGGAGTGCGCGCGCCTGTGCGCGGAGGGCCTGCGTGACGGCGGTGCCGTGATCGGCCGCGGCCTGGATCGCCGCGGCGAGCGGCTCCGCGTCGACGAACCCGACCTCCGCGGGGAGTCGAGCCATCGTCCCCGAGGCGGACGCCCCCCGCAGGCGACCCTCGCGAAGGAGCGCCCGCAGCTCCTCGAACAGCGGACCCTCGCCCGAGGAGGCCGCCTGGGCGAGCGCGCCCTCGACGCCGAGACCGGCCGAGACGGCGAGCGACACGAGCTCGGCGAAGTGGACGAGGTCCTCGCGCATCCGCCTGCGCCTCGCCTCGGCGCGCCGCTTGAGCATCGCGTCGGGCAGCAGGAACCCGCCGGCCGCGGCGACGAGCCAGAGCCAGACGGGTGTAACGGGAGCGAGTCCGAAGGACTCCGCGGCCGGGAGGAACGAGAAACCGACCAGGGCACCGGCCAGCTTCTGACCCTCGAACAGTGCGAGCCCGCCGCGGTCGCCGGCGACGCGAAGGCGCTCATCGGTGGCGCGAAGGTCCAGCCCCAGACGGCCGAGCAGCCGAAAGACCCCTGCACCCGCACGCTCCAGCAGCGGCCGCAGACTCTCCTCGAAGAGGCGTGTGTGGAACACGGGCTCGGCGGTGAGAGCGCGCTCGGGAGTCGGCTCAGGTGAGAGCGCGGCGAGCCGGTGGGCGAGGCTCGGCCGTGATGCGCCGACGGGCTGCGCGGTCAGGAGCAGGATCGCTCCCGCACCGAACAGCGAGGCGAGGACGAGGACCTCGGTCATCGGGCAGGTCCCTCGATGCGGGCCGCGCGCTGCATCGCCACATAGCCCGCCCAGATCAGCGCGAAGGCGAAGGCGAGGATCGCCTGCCCTGACGCCGTCTCGAACGGGGCGAGGTACGCGGGGTTGGCCTGGCGGATGGCCAGCAGGAGCAGGATGGGGACCGCCGCCACGATCCGTGCGGAGACCCGGTTCCGGGTCTGGCGAGCTCGTGCCTCCCTGACGGCCGCTGCCTGCGCGGTAGTCGCCTCCGCCAAGGCATCGAGCACCTCGGAGAGGTTGCGGGAGCCGAGCCGTTCGGCGGTCCCGAGCGCGGATGCGAGCAGATCCGCCGACGGATCGGAAACGCGATCCGCGAAAGCCTGGGCTGCTTCGGCGAGACCCGAGACCCGCGCGTCGGACACGAGACGCCGCAGGTCGGCGCGGATGCTTGCCGGAGCGTGCTCGGCGACGTTGGTGAACGCGTCGGCGAGTCCGATCCCCGAACGGATCGCGTCCCGGAGCCGCGACGAAATCTCGGCGATCGCCTCACGACGCTCCAGACGTGTCCGCTCCTCGCGAGTTCGGCGAAGGATCTCGGGAACCGCCGCTGCAACCAGTCCGCCGGCGAGCGCAGCGATCGGCCAACCGGTCGCGATGAAGCCGACCATCGCCCCCACAGCGGCGGCCACCGAACGAGGGCCGAGCCTCCTGACCCAGCCGATCGCTCCGATCCTCACATTCGGACGGACGAGACCGTCGAAGAGGAACAGAAGGCCGAGCCCGAAGACCGTCGAGACGAGGAGGGCGTCCATCGCTATCGCCTCGCGTGCCCGTTCCATGAGTCGACCAACGCGGGTTGGGGCAGCCGATCGACGAACCGTGGACGAACGCCTGTGCGCACGAGTGTTCCGTTCTCCACGGTGAAGAGGTCGTTCGTCAGGACGCGACTGCCCTCGAGTCCGGCGACCTCGGCGACCTGCGCGACCCGCCGGCCGCCCGAGCGCTGGTCGAGGTGCAGGTGGACGACTAGATCGATCGTCTCGGCGATCATCTCGTCGACGACCTCGGGGGTGAGCTGTTCCTCCGCCATCAGCGTGTAAGTGCGGAGCTTGGAGATGGCCTGCCGGGCGGAGTTGGCGTGGATCGTCCCCATCGACCCCTCGTGGCCGGTGTTCATCGCGGACAACATGTCGAGGGCCTCGGGACCTCGGACCTCGCCGACCACGATCCGCGTGGGCCGCATCCGAAGGGCATGACGGACGAGCTC
>JALYLP010000324.1 GCA_030774195.1 Actinomycetota bacterium
GCCCCCGCCTCCCATCAGCGATTCCCGGCCAGCGATGTCAGCTATGCAGGGAAGTTGACGGGGCTAGTCAGCCCGCTCGGGTTCGACACCGTCTCGTCGTAGAAGAAGGAGGTTGCCGAATAGCCGATCTGCAACTGGATGCTCGTGATCGTGAGTTGGGGTTTCGTCCCCGTCCAGTTGGGGTTCGGACAGCCAGCCGCCGCCCCGGACACCGTCGATGCCGCCGTCAAGACGGCTGCGTTGGTCGTGAACGTCACGTTCCCGTTCTTGATCGCGGCGGAGCCGATGTTCGTCGGCGTCGTGACCGGCCCCACCAGAACCCGGTTCTGGCCAGCCGCGTCGTTGCCGCCGCCATTGGTGCACGTGTACACCGCGAAGCCGCTGACGGTCACGTTGATCACGAGGTTTGCTCCGCTAAGGCCGGCGAGCGTGGCCGTGCAGGTGGTGGACGTGCTGCTCGTGCCGGCGCCGGCGATGGTGCACACGGGCGAGCCGCCCTTCTTGAAGTGCGGGCTCGCGGCAAGTGCTGGTGTGGCCATCAGCCCCAATATCGCCGCTACGAGGACCGTGATTAGGAATACTCGACGCATGTGAATCCCCTCCTCCTACGTGGATCCTGAAGCGGACGTCTCCCCGGCCGGTCCTCACCTCCCACCGGATATCGGCTTTCCGCCTAAGACGTTCGACGTACCCAACGTAGGCCGAATGCAGTAAAGAGATATCCCCCGTTTGGGGGTTATCGTTGTGACGCATTCTCTCGAGGCACATCGCTTGTGTTGAAGCGACTGCGGGGGCGGTTGAGTTCGCCCTTACTTCGCCCATCGTTAGTCGGCTGCGAACGTCGCCGTAGTCTGGATCAGAGGGCGGGCCTAGCGTCATCACGGGGGGACGCGAACAGCGGGCGAGTCCCTCTCCGTTCGCCCGCCTGGCCCGCCCTCTAACGCTCTTCGGTGGCCTCGATATCGGCGAGCACGAATACGGGAAGGAACCGGGTTTCAGTCGGTCCCTCGCGACGTGGCACTGAATAATGGGGACAGGATAGGCCGCTAGATCCTAAGGGCGCAGCAGCACCGCCGTGTTGCTAGACCCATCCCAGAACGCGAAGGTCAGCCACACGATCAGTACGCCAAGGGCCACGAAGATGACCCATAGCCCGATCTTCTCCCAACGCGTCCAGTCGTCCACCTGAGAACCGTACTCCCTCGCAAGCCGGGGACGGCGTCCGTCGCTGAGTCGATGAGTCCAATTGGACACAGCGGGCGAGTTCCTAGACGAGTTACAAGGCTGTCATTTAGGCGCGTGAAAACGCCCTTGAGCGATTCCCGTGGGCTTCGCGTCCGCGGGTGCCTGGGAAACGGCAGCGGCCTTCTTGGCGGCGCGTTCTGCCTTTTCCTTCGCCGCGATCGCTCGCCAGCCATTGCGCCGAGCATCAAAGGTCTCCTCGAACAGCTCGACCGCCTCCTCGACCTTGCGGGCGGAAAGGTCTACTCGCTTCTCCCGCCGCCCAGAGACTCTTCGCGCTCGATAACAACCCGGCGCAGGGCCCCTTCCTCCACCAGCCCGACATGCCCTGAGGTCTGAGCGAGGACGGTGAGCGACGCACCGAGCGCCGCTTCGGCACTCGGGGCATTGATCCTTGCCGTGAAGCGACAACTCTCCATATCGGTATCGCGGGTCACGTCGACGGCCTCGATGATCGCGTAGGTGTTCGCCCGTATCAGGATCTCGTGGAGGGCCTCGTCATCCACGTTCGACCGGAGGAGCAGCTCAACCCGATACAGCATTCAGAGGCACCGTAGCCGAGCGGCGCGGTGCCGCACAAGGCTCTAGATTGGCCGACGCCAAAGCGCAGAACGAGAATTGGAAAGCGCGTCCACGCTTCCAGCTCCCGGTACTCTCGGATGCTCACGCCGAACGCCAGGCAGCCTCTGCCTCGCGCATCCCCCACTGTTCGCGATCGCGTCGGAGCATCTCGGGGAACGCCGCCACGGTACGTGAGCCTAGACCGAGCTCAGACATGACGGTAGAAACCCTTCGGAAAAGTGGGGCGGCCCCTCCCGACCACATGAGAGACCGCCCCAAACGCTCGGCGGGATTCAAGACCCGCGACCCCTCCCTGCTGGCCTGCTCCATCTGAGCTACGAACGCATCCGGTTTATGGCGTGCGTCAGCGTAGAGAGACAAGGTGTGAAGACGACCGCGCCTCGGGATTGCATCGTCAGGATGTCGAGGATGTCGGCCCGTCGTCGCCACGCTCGACGCGGTAGCAAAGCAGGTCCGAGGAGATCGCTCCTCGTCGGCGCTCGGTACCGGACCAGGAGGAAGCGAAGGCAGCGATCTTCGAGTGGATCGAGGTCTTCTACAACCGACAGAGGAGACACTCGACGCTCGGCAACGTCAGCCCGGCGGAGTTCGAAAGGAGCTATGTTGGTTCGGTCACGTCATAGTCCCACGAGTGTCCGGGAAAGCGGGGCAAGCTCAGTTCATACTTCCACGCACCTGGCGCTTTGGTCGCGCGCACAGTGAGAAGGGATTCCGGTGGGGCGTTATGCCCAACACCCGTGAGAACTGGTCGTCCCCGGGCGGCGTGGTTCGCACATTCCTGATCTCTGACATCCGCGGATACTCGACGTTCACGCGCGAACGCGGTGACGAGACCGCCGCGCGTCTCGCGACGAGGTTCGCCGACCTGGCCCGGGACGCCGTCGAAGCCCGTGGCGGAAGGGTCATCGAGCTCAGAGGCGACGAAGCTCTCGCGGTGTTCGACTCAACGCCACAAGCAGTCCGGGCAGGGCTCGAGTTCCAGCTGGCATGCCTGGAAGCCACCGACGAGGATCTCGAGCTCCCCCTGCCGGTCGGCGTGGGGATCGACTGTGGCGAGGCCATCCCCGTGGAGGACGGCTACCGTGGCGCGGCGCTCAACTTGGCCGCCCGCCTGTGTTCGAAGGCAGCCGCCGGTCAAGTCCTCGTGACGAAGGGTGTCGCCGAGAACGCGCAAGAGCTGGAGGACGTCGCATTCGAACCCTTGGGAGCCGTCGAGCTCAAGGGGTTCGATCGGCCCATCGAACTGCTCGAGGCACGCTCGACAAGTGAAGCTCGAGTCCTTCCTCCCCAGGTGGCGCCATCGCGGGCGCTCCCATCGGAGCTCGACGACTTCGTGCCACTCGCGGACCGCGAATCCGAGCTTAGGTGGCTGCGAGGCACGTGGCGGCAAGCCCGCCGCGGTCACGGACGACTGGTATTCGTCTCCGGGCCCGCGGGCATCGGGAAGACGCGGTTGGCCGCCGAGCTCGCGGCACACCTGCTGATGAGCAGCGGGGCCGTGCGCTACGCCGGTCCGGGTGGCGCGGGCGGCGGGGAGACCCTCGCCGCTATCGCCGAAGCGCGTTCGGCGACGACGCTAACCCTATGCGTGCTGGACGAGCTGCATCTGTACAAGGAAGCAGTTGCGGCGCTCGCCGAGTCGGTCGAGGCGATCGAGTCCCGCCAGGTTCTCCTGCTCGGACTGTTCCGCGAGGCCGAAGGACTCCCGGCGCTCGCCGAGCTGGTGGATCGCGTGGACGTTCGCGGCGACGGCCATCGAAGGCTTAACCCACTGGGGCTCGACGGTCTCAATGACATCGCGCGGTGCTATGTCGGCGATGTCGACGAGTTGCCGGCGGAATCGATGCTTCGCGCGTCGGGTGGCGTGCCGGCGCGCGTGCACGAGGTCGTGAGCGGGTGGGCGCGTGACGAAGCGAAGCGGCGTCTCGCCGCGGCAGCGGAATGGCTCGCCGCCGGCAAGAGCAAGCAGGCGGCAGGATTGGAGTTCGCCAACAACGCAATCGCCCTGAAGCTCGGGCGAATCTATGAGCTCCCGAGCACGGGCGGTCCCGCCGACTCGTGCCCTTACAAGGGACTGGCCGCGTTCGAAGAATCGGACGCGGCCTACTTCTACGGCCGCGAACGGCTAGTAGGAGAGCTCGCCGCACGGACGGTGGGGATGGGACTGCTCTCCGTGGTCGGGCCGTCCGGCGGCGGGAAGTCCTCGGTGGTCATGGCCGGCCTGGTCCCGTCGCTCGCAACAGGACTGCTTCCCGGGAGCGAGCGGTGGGGCCACGTGATCCTCCGGCCGGGCGAGCATCCTGTGGACGCGCTGGACACGGCCCTCGCGTCGGGCGGCCAGGGCGAGCGTCTCGTCCTGGTGGTGGATCAGTTCGAGGAGGTCTTCAGCACCACCGCCAACGAATCCGAACGTGCCGCGTTCGTCGACCGGCTCGTCGAGCTCGCCCGCGATCACGAACGCTGCGTCGTAGTCGTCACGATCCGCGCCGACTACACCGGCCACTGCGCCCCGTACCCCGAGCTGGCCGACCTGTTGACGTCAAATCTGATGCTTGTCGGACCGATGACGCCCGACGAGCTTCGCCGCGCGATCGAGCTGCCGGCCCGGCGAGTCGGCCTTCGAGTGGAGTCGGCCCTGGTCGATGCGCTCGTGGACGAGGTCGCGGAGGAGCCGGGAGGACTGCCCCTCCTGTCGACGGCGCTCGTCGAGCTGTGGCAAGCGCGCGACGGCGGATGGCTGCGCCTCGAGGCCCACGAGCGCACCGGCGGGCTGCAGGGTGCCGTGGCGCGGCTCGCCGAGGCTTCGTTCGGAGGCCTCGGGGGCGAGGAACGAGAGGCGGCCCGAGCCGTCCTTCTCCGTCTCGTGGGTCGAGGCGACGACGATGCCGCTGTTCGCCGGCGCGTCCCCGTCTCGGAGTTCGACCGGACGCCCGCGGTCGAGTTGGTGTTGAACACGTTCACGCGGGATCGCTTGCTGACTGCGGCCGACGGCACTGTGGAGGTGGCGCACGAAGCGCTTATCCGCGAGTGGCCGCGCCTTCGCGCCTGGCTCGAGGAGGACGTCCAGGGACGGGAGCTCCGCGCACACATCACGCAGGCCGCGAAGCAGTGGGACGAACGCGGTCGGGATCTCGCCGAGCTGTACCGTGGGACGCGACTGTCGATCACCCTAGATTGGGCTGCTCGACACGGGCGTGAGCTGAACGAGCTTGAGCGGGAGTTCCTGTCCAAGAGCCGAGAGGCGAGCGAGCAGGAGGCAGAGAAGCAACGAAAGACGAACCGCCGCCTGCAGGGGCTGCTGGTAGGAACGGTCATCTTCCTGGCGGTGGCGCTCGTCGCCGGATCGCTCGCGCTCGTCCAGCGGAGTCGTGCCAGGAACGCACAGGCGGCGGCGGAAGCCGAGGCGTTGCGGTCCGACGCGCAGCGCATCGGCACCCTGGCTCAGACCGAGCCCAACCTCGATCGCTCGCTCCTGCTCGCCGTCGCAGGCGTGCAGTTGAACGATCTCCCCGAGACCCGCGGCGACCTGCTTGCCGTGCTGCAGAAGACGCCCGACGTGTTTCGACTCACCCGCGTCTCTCGAAACGAGCTCACTGCAATCGCCGTGAGTCCCGACGGCCGGCTCCTCGCCTCCGGAGACTCGGCTGGAGAAGTTCGCTTCCACGACCTCCTGACGTGGAAGTCCAGCGGGGCCACCGTGCGACTCGACGGATACGTCTCCCAGCAGGCGCTGGCCTTCTCCCCGGACGGTGGCATGCTGGCCGTGGCCACGGCGACGGGCGGACGGTCGAACCTGTTCCTGGTCGACGTGGCCTCCCGGACATCGAAGCAGATCGGGTCCTGGCCCTCGATCCCCGCGGCGGCGGGGCCCCCGAGATTCGCCCGCATGGCGTTTTCCCCCGACGGTCAACTGATCGCCGTGGCTGTGGCTACCGCGACGCCATCCTCACCTATCCCGGTGGGCGAGCAACTCTTCCTGCTCGAAGCAGCCAGCGGACGAGTCCTCTGGGAGCGGAAGTACCCGCTGCGCCCCGGGCAGAACGAGGCGCAGGTCGAGTTCACGTCCCAGGGCACGCTCGTGACGTCTGCCTGGCAGGGAGACACACTGCTGTGGAACACGAGGAGCGGTCGGATCGAGCGCCGTTTCTCCATCGGTGGCCCCTTCGCCGTCTCGCCGGACGGCCATCTCCTGGCCCTCGCCCAGAACAACGAGAATCCCGGGGATCCGAGCGCCTTTCTGGCGGTGCTCGACCTGCGCACCGGCACGCATCGGTCCTTCTCCCCCCTGCCCGCCCGCGCCTGGATCGTCGCCCTCCAGTTCACGCCCGACGGCAACAGCGTCCTCACCGCATCGTTCGAGGGGGCCGTGCGAGTGTGGGACCTGGCTTCCGGCTCCATCGTCCAGACCTTCGCCGGCCACCCCTCGGGTCTCAACGTGGCCGTCGCCCCCGACGGGCGTACGGCCGTGGCCGGGGGCGGCAGCGGGGGTGGGAGCGTGGCGGCGTGGGACCTCTCCGGCGAACAGCGCCTGGCCAGCACGTTTCGGTGGAACCCTCCGGGCATCGGCTGTCCTACGACGCCCTGCTTCGTCGTCAATGCACGGAGCACGCTCATGGCGGGGGACCAGGGCGACGGATCGGTCGCCCTGATCGATCTCCGAACTCACCGGGTGGTGGGCACACTTCCCGCCAGCAACGGGCCAACGGCAGATGCCCTCGCCTTCTCACCCGACGGCCGGACGCTGGCCACCGGAGGCCTCAACGGGAGCGTTACCTTCTGGAACGTCCGGGACCGGGCCGTCGTGCGCACGCTCCGTTTCCCCGGCCCCGTCTGGTGGGTGGCGATCAGTCCGGACGGGAAGCTCCTGGCGGTCCAGACGCAGGCTCAGGACAGCTCGGACTCTCGGGTCGAGGTGCGGAACATCGCCTCGGACGAGGTGCTGTATCGGCACGTGGTCCGCTTCGGGCACCGCGGCCTGGCGTTCAGCCCGGACGGTCGACAGCTCGCCGCGCTGGGATGCTGTGAGCCCAGCTCAACCATCGAGGTATGGGACGCTCGTTCGGGGGCAGAACTGTTCAGCCCGCGCGTCGATGCTCACGCCACGTCCATCGCGTTCTCGCCCGACGGCGGCCTGCTCGGAGCCGGAACGGAAGACGGGAACGTCGTGCTATGGAACGCGAGGGACGGCACCCGGCTCGGATCGCCGATCCCGGTTGCGACCAGCGCCATCGATCCGATCTCGTTCTCGCCGGACGGTCGCCTGCTCGTCGGCAGCTCCGATGACCAGACCGCGACCCTGTGGGATCTCAGATCGCGCAAGCGTCTGGGAAGCCCCTTCATCGGGCAGGGGGTCATCCCCGTTGCGTATTTCGCGCCAAGTGGCGACCTAATCATCGACTTTCTCGGTCACGGCGCCCAGTGGCCGACAGACTTGCAGACGTGGGAGCGCTTCGCGTGCCAGGTCGCCGGCCGCGACCTCACGCAAGATGAATGGAGCGACCTTCTCCCCGACCGCCCCTACCAGCACGTCTGCCCACAGTAGGCCTCGGGCGGGACTGCCCAGAGTTTGGTTGACTCCTGATCTGTGAGGATTCGCCCTCACGGGAAGGAAGGTCACCGTGCCTAAAGCGTTCCCTCTGGAGTTCCGCCGTGCGTCGTCACCGTGGCGCGCCCGCGTGAGGCACCGATGTCCCGGATCGCCAAGGACTTCGGGATCTCGGAGTCCTTGCTTGCATCGCTGGCTGAAGCTGGCCGACGTCGAAGAGGGTCTTCGCCCCGGCATCACCCAGGCCGAGGCCGAGGAGATGCGCGAGCTGAAGAAGCGCAACCGCCTCCTCGAGCAGGAGAACGAGGTGCTTCGCCGAGCCGCGGTCTACCTGGGTCGTGGCGTGAACCCAAAATGATCTACCCGCTGGTCCGTGACCTTGCCGCTGATGGGATCCCCATCACGGTGACCTGCCGGGTGCTGAGCTTCACGCCTCAGGCGTTCCACAAGTGGCGAGCCAACCCCGTGTCCAGGCGCGAATGGTCAGACGCGCACCTGGTCGATGCCGCACGCCAGATCCATGCGGACGATCCGGTGTTCGGCTACCGCTTCATCGCCGATGAGCTTCGAGCCGAACACGGCATCGAAGCAAGCGAGAACCGAGTGGCGCGTCTGTGCAGCTCACACGGCATCTTCTCGGTCCTGGCACGCAAGAAGGGACGTCGGGCACGACCCGGGGCGCCGGTGCACGATGACCTCGTGCGCCGAGAGTTCAGGGCCGGGCGACCCAACGAGCTGTGGCTCACCGACATCACGGAGCACCGCACGGACGAGGGCAAGCTCTACCTCTGCGCCGTGAAGGACGCCTACTCCAACCGGATCGTGGGCTACTCGATCGACGAACGCATGAAAGCATCCTTAGCTGTGGCAGCCATGCGGAACGCGATCGGCTTGCGCTCGCCGCTCGGCACCGTGGTGCATTCGGACAGAGGGAGCCAGTTCCGCTCGGCCAAGTACGTGCGGCTGATCCGCCGGCGCGAGCGGCCTCGCCCTCGGCGTCTTCGCGGGCGGCGTCCTCACAGGACTGTTCAGCTGGCGCGCCGTCTTCTTCGTGAACGTGCCCATCGCCGTCGCTCTGTGGCGCTCGCGCCGACCTTCCTGCAGGACGCGATCCGACCGCCCGCACGTCAGCGGTTCGATCTTCTCGGCGCCTTCCTGGTCACGGCCGGGACGATGGCGATCGTGTTCGCGCTGGTCGAGGCGCCGACGGCCGGGTGGCTCTCCGGTATCGCTGTCGGATCGGCCGTCGTCGGGGTCGTCCTCCTCGCCGCGTTCGTCGTCGTGGAGCTCCGATCCGACTCACCGCTGGTCCCCCTGCGACTCCTTCGGATCCGCTCCCTTCGGGCCGGCCTCATCATCGCCGCCGCGTGGATGTCTTCGTTCGGGATGCAGCTCTATTTCTTGACGATCTACCTTCAGGAGGTCCTCGACGAAGGTCCGATGCGTGCGGGACTGAGCTTCCTGCCCTTGGCCATCTCGGTCGTGGTCGGGACGCAGATCGGTGGGCGGCTCGTCGGGCGGATCGGGATCGCCCGCACGCTCGCGGCCGGGATGGCGTTCGGCGGGGTTGGACTCCTCCTGTATGTGCGTCTTCCGGCGGACGGCTCGCTCGCCGATCTGATCCCGGGGATGATCATCGCGGGACTCGGGCAGGGTGTCGCCTTCACGACGATGTATGTCGCCGCGAGCACCGGCGTTCCGGAGGGCAATGAGGGTGTCGCCTCGGCCATGGCCATGACCGCTCAGCAGCTCGGCGGTTCGGTCGGCCTCGCGCTGCTCGTCGCATTGCTCACGGAGCGTGTGACCGCGCTCGGGGGAACGATGGTCGGGTCCAGCATCCAACCCGCCAGCGCCGCGACCTCCGCGTTGCACGTCGTCTTCGGGGTGCAAGGGATCATCGCGATCATCGGGGCCGCGACGGCGCTGTTCGTCATCGGGCGAGGGTGGCGCGGAAGGCCTCGCGTGAGCGAGCGCGATGACCGAGATGGGGAGGGCACGAACACCAAGGACGCGTAGCGACCGTTCGCGAGGAAAGGAGCCCAACGATGGAACGGGTACGTCTGGGCAAGACCGAGCTCCAGGTCTCACCGATCGCGTTCGGGACCTGGTCATTCGGCGGGGACTGGGGTCGGTTCGACACGGACGAGGCGAAGGCAACCATCGGCCGTGCGCTCGAGCTCGGGATCACGCTGTTCGACACCGCACAGGGCTACGGCTTCGGGGTGGCCGAGCGCCTCCTCGGTGAAGCTCTTTGGGAGCGGGCCCGGCGGGAGGATGTGCTCGTCGCCACGAAGGGCGGCCTCCGTGTAGACGGAGACCGGCTTCTCCGAGATACGAGCGGCCGGTGGTTGCGGGAGGGCGTCGAATCGAGCCTGCGGAACCTGGGAACGGACTACATCGACCTGTACCAGATCCACTGGCCCGATGAGCACACACCCGCCGAGGAGACCGCTAGGGCGCTGGACGACCTGATGCGGGATGGCAAGATCCGCCACGTCGGCGTCTCGAACTACGACGTGAAGCAGATGGAGGAGCTCGCTCGCTTCGGCAGGGTCGAGACCCTCCAGCCCCCGTATCACCTGTTCCGTCGCGAGATCGAGGACGAGATCCTCCCTTACGCCATGGATCACGACATCGGCGTGCTCGTGTACGGGGCGATGGCGCACGGGCTGCTCACCGGAACCATGACACCCGAGACGAGGTTCGCGCAGGACGACTGGCGGGCGAGCAGTCCGGACTTCACCGGCGAGACGTTCCGTCGCAACCTCGCCGTCGTCGAGCGGCTGAGGACGGTCGCCCAGCAGCGCGGCATCACGCTGCCGCAACTCGCGGTCGCATGGACCCTCGCGCAGGCGGCCGTGCAGGTGACGATCATCGGGGCGCGGCGACCGATTCACCTCGAGGAGTCGGCCGCGGCCGCGGACGTCCAGCTCTCACCGGAGGATCTCGCGGCCATCGACGCGGTGCTTGCCGACGCGACACCCGTCTGGGGGCCTCACCCCGAGGGGATGCCGACACAGGAAGGACGGACGACATGACCAAGGTCGCCTTCCTCGGTGTCGGCTCGATGGGCCACGGGATGGCGATGAGTGCTTTGCGAGCCGCGATCCCGACGATCGTCTGGAACCGTGAGCCAAAGGCGACCCGAGACCTCGCCGAGCTCGGCGCGGAAGTCGCCGAGACCGTCGCCGACGCCGCGCGGCGAGCCGCGATCGTCGTCACGATGGTCACCGACACGGATGCCGTCATCTCGATCGCTCGCGACCAGGGCATGCTCGCTGCTCTTGGCCCGAGCGGGATCTGGGTACAGATGAGCACGATCGGCGTGGCAGGGATCGAGCGGGTCGCGGCCTTGGTGGATGCCGAGCGTCCTGACGTGACGCTCCTCGACGCGCCGGTGTCGGGAAGCAAGGTCCCTGCGGAGCAGGGCCAGCTGACGATCTTCGCCTCGGGGCCCGACGAGGCCCGCTCGCGCGTCGCTCCTCTCTTCGAGGCGCTCGGCCAGCGCACGATCTGGGTCGGCGCGGTCGGGGCTGGGTCGCGACTGAAGATCGTGAACAACACGTGGCTTGCGTTCGGGGCGGAAGCGGTTGCCGCGTCGGTGGCCCTCGCTCGTCGGTTGGGGCTCGATACCGAGAAGGTGGTGGACGCCCTCGACGGCAGCTCGCTCGTGTCCCCTTGGCAGGCGGCCAAGCTGCAGCGGATCGCCAAGGATGAGTACTCACCTCAGTTCGCGCTGTCGCTCGCGCTGAAGGACGTCCACCT
>JALYLP010000325.1 GCA_030774195.1 Actinomycetota bacterium
CCGTCCCGAGCGCACGGACCAGCACGTTTCGATGCGGGTGGACCTCGGCTTCCGCCGGCGTGATCTCTCCCGCCTTCACCATCCGGTTCACCAGGGTGTGGTCGTCCGTCAGCTGCCGGAGGGACCCCGCCCGCAACAGGTACGCGCGCGAGTCACCCACGTGTACCAGGTGCGCCACGTCGCCCTGGATCACCGCGGCCGTGAGGGTGGTCCCCATCCCGGCGACGGCCCGGTCGGCTCCCGAGCGTTCGAAGACCGCTCGGTTCGCCGCCTGGACCTGATCGGCGAACGGCACCGCTCCCTTGCGGAACGATTCGGCGATCGTCGTGAGCGCCAACTGCGATGCAACCTCTCCACCGCGATGTCCGCCCATCCCGTCCGCAACCGCATACAGCGGTGGCTCGAGCAGGTACGCGTCCTCGTTGCCTGCGCGCACCTGCCCGACGTGGGTCGCGACCCCGGCTTCGATCTTCACCGTGCGAGCTCCAGGATCGTGGTCCCGACACGGATCCGGTCGCCGGCCGTGAGCATCGCGGGGGCAGCCAACCGCTGTTCGTTCACGAAGGTTCCATTCGTCGAGCCCAGATCCTCCACGTACCACGAGCCGTTCTTGGCGAATATCCTCGCGTGCTCCTGCGACACGTACGTGTCGTCCAGCCTCAGGTCGCACGCCGTCGCTCGACCGATCACCGTGTTGGCGGCGAGCCGATGTGCTCGCGGCTTCTCCTTGCCCTCGATGTGCACGAGGACGTTCGTCGGGACCGGCTGACTCGGCGATCGGTCCGCACCCGCCCGGCCGCCGGGACCAGGCATGGGTGCCGGGGGGCTGCGATCCACGTTCAATCCGCGGACCACCCACCGCATCGAGCGCCATACGAACAGGAAGAGCAACGCGAAGAGCCCGTACTTGATGGCCGAGAGCGCGAACGGCTCGACGGCGGCCGCGAGCACTACACCCTCCGGTACTCGATCACCGTGGTGCCGACCGTGATCCGATCGCCGTCGGACAGGGGTTGCGACTGGACCTGCTGACCGTTCAGCTTGGTCCCGTTCGTGGAGCCGAGGTCCGTGAGCGTGGAGCGGCCGTCTTTCGTCCGGATCTGCGCGTGTCGCCGGGAGATGCCCTTGTCGTCGATCATCACGTCGCTCTCGGCGAGGCGCCCGATCGTCACCATCTCCTTGTCCAAAGGGACGCGGCGGACCGAGTCGGTCCCGTGTACGAGGAGCTCCCCGTGATGTCCCGCCTCGGCGGCCTCGGCCACGGCGGCGGGTGGAACCTTCTCCTCACCCTGGACGAGGGAGGCTTCGACCTCCAGGTCGCCCTTCCGGAGGTCGTGACCGATGAACAGCTCGACCTCTGGTGCACCGACGAGGCCCCACCCCCGCTCTGCGGCGGTCTCCAGCACGACCTGCTTCAGCTCGGCGACGAGCGCCGACTCCATCTGCTGGAACCGTGGGGCGTCGTCTTCCGACAGCGAGATCTCGAAACGGTTCGGCGCCCACACCTCGTTGATCGCGACCTGTTTGCTGTCGTCCATCTCGCGGACCACGCGCTTAGCGATCTCGACCGGCTGGACGCCGCTTCGGAACGTCTTGGAGAAGAGGCCTTCGACGAGGCCCCCGAGTCGCCGTTCGAAGTCGCGGAGGTTGGGCACGATAGGCGGCATGCGCGGCGGCCGTTCCGCCGCAACGCCCCATCCTACCCTTGGGCTTGTCGCGACCTGATGACGTCGGGATCGGTTCAGGTCGGCGGCGAGCCGTCAGCGGTGAACGACGATCGTCCCGGCGACCTTGTCGTGCAGGGTCTGTTTCTGCCGGTCCCAGAGCATCCAGAGGTCGTCCAGGAGCGTGATCAGCCCGGCGCCGGGGACGAACGATCCGACGCCGATGATCAGCTGGAGGATCGGCCGAAGGAGCGCTTCGCGCCAACCCACCACGTTCCCGTCGGCCGTACGGACCCTGATCCCGACCGCAAGCTTCCCGATCGTCCCGCCGAAGTAGCGGACCATCAGTGCCTGGTAGGCGTACGTCGCAACCGCGACCGCGAGGGCCCAACCCGCATACCTGCCCATGTAGCGGGTGAGGTCCACGGGCTGTCCCGGGGCGATCGATCGGTCGACCTCGGTCGACATCCTGTTCCAGACCGCGATCAGGAAGGGGATCGAGAGCGGGATGAACACGAGCCCATCGATCAAGGTCGCGCCGACCCGGATCCAGAAGCTCGCGTACCGAAGCGCGGGCTGCGGGGGCGGCGGTGGCGTCCACGTCGCCTGAGGCGATAGTGGCAAGGGAGCGTCCGGCCGGGGCGGGATCGGATGTCC
>JALYLP010000326.1 GCA_030774195.1 Actinomycetota bacterium
CCCCATCTTCTTCCACCGCGTCCTGCGGGCGCTCGAGCGGGGGGCGAAGCTGATCGTGGTCGACCCTCGGCGGACCGAGTCCGCGGCCTTCGGGGACCTCTGGCTGGGGATCGACGTCGGCACGGACATCGCGCTGTCGAACACGATCGCGCGCGAGATCATCGCGAGCGATCTGCAGGATCACGCGTTCGTCGCGAACGCCACCGAGAACTTCGAGGAATACGCGGAGAGCGTGGCGGACTGGACGCTCGAGCGCGGCGAGGAGGTCACGCGCGTACCCGCGGAGGTGATCCGTGAGGTCGCCCACACGTTCGCGCAGGCCGACCGGGCCATGATCTGTTGGACCCTGGGGATCACCGAGCATCACAACGCGGTCGACAACGTGCTGGCATTGATCAACCTCGGGCTCCTCACCGGTCACGTGGGCAAGTACGGGAGCGGCCTCAACCCGCTGCGGGGACAGAACAACGTCCAGGGCGGCGGCGACATGGGAGCGATCCCGAACAAGCTCCCGGGCTTCCAGGACATCATCGAGGATCCTGAGGCGCGTGCGCGCTTCGAAGCCGCCTGGGGCCGTCCGATCATGCCCCGGTACGGCTGGCATCTCACGAACATGTTCCACGCGATGGATCGCGGCGAGCTCACGGCGGTGTACTGCATAGGCGAGAATCCGGTGAGCTCCGAGGCCGACGCGACCCACGCCACGCCGCTCCTGGAGAACCTCGACACCTTGATCGTGCAGGACATCGTGATGACGAAGACCGCCGAGATCGCCGACGTGATCCTCCCGGCCTCGAACGCGGCGTTCGAGGCTGAGGGCACGGTCACCAACTCCGAACGGCGCGTCCAGCGGGTCCGCAAGGCCCTCGATCCTCCGGGTCTGGCGAAGGACGACGTCTGGATCATCGCGGAGCTCGCGCGCCGGTTGGGCTACGACTGGGGCGAGCTCACGGCGTTCGACGCGTGGGAAGAGCTCCGGTCCCTCTCGCCGATGCACACGAACATGTCGTGGGCCTTGATCGAAGAGCGAGGCGGCGTGCAATGGCCGTGCAACGACGAGTTCCCGGATGGAGCGCTGTTCCTGCACGCGCGGCTCTGGGCCTTCGATGACCCCGTGCGGCAAGGGCGGAAAGCCCCCCTCAGCGTCGTGGTGGACGATCCGCCGGTCGATCTGCTGACCGAGGAGTACCCGATCAGGCTGACGACCGGCAGGCGGCTGGATTCGTTCAACACGGGGGTCCAGACGGCCGGCTACACCTCGCCGCTCCGTCGGCAGGAATCCATCGAGCTCTCGGCCGTGGACGCGAACGCGCTCGGTGTCGTCGAGGGAGAGCGGGTGCGGGTTTCGTCCCGGCGGGGCGAGGTCGAGGCGCCAGTGTCCATCTCCTCGGCCCTTCGGGAAGGACTCGCGTTCATGACGCTCCACTTCCCCGACGAGGTTGAGACCAACCGACTCACGATCGAAGCCGCGGACCCGAAGTCCGGCACCGCGGAGTTCAAGGCCACCGCGATCCGGATCGACAAGCTGCGGGCGGATGTGCCCTGATGGATCTCCATCTGACGACGGCCAGGCCGACCGACGAGGAGCGTCGTGCGGTGGACGGGCTGCTCGGGCCCGAGCCCGTACCTAACGATCGCGTGGTTCGCGGCGGGCACGAGACGCGGAGTGACCGGACCTTGCTGCTTCCCGCGCTGCACGCGCTCCATGCCGCCGAGGGCTGGATCAGCGAAGGGGGCCTCAACTACATCTGCGGGCGGCTCACGGTGCCGCCCGCGGAGGCGTACGGGGTGGCGACCTTCTACGCGATGTTCAGCGTGCAGCCGCAGCCGAAGACGGTGGTGCACGTCTGCGACGACGTCGCCTGCCGGATCCAGGGCGGGAAGGAGCTCGTCGCCGAGCTCGAGGCGCTGGGCGCCGACGGCGACTGGACGTGGTCGAAGAGTCCCTGCCTCGGGATGTGCGAGCAGGCGCCTGCGATCTTCGCGCAGCGGAGCGGCCGCCCGGACGTGTCG
>JALYLP010000327.1 GCA_030774195.1 Actinomycetota bacterium
TCGCGAGACCCAGCAGTCGCGGCCCGAGCGCGTAGCCGAGCCCGCCCACGTGGAAGAGGTAGCCGTGGTCCTCCAACGATCGGATCAGGCGGTGCGCCGTCGGTCGCTTGAGCCCGGTCACCCGGACGATGTCCGTGAACGATTGTGCTCCCGCTTCGACGGCGTCCATCACGGCGGCTGCGCGGTCGATGACGCCGACGGGCGTCTCGGGGCGTGCGGAGGGGACGGCGGGTCGCCCTTGCGTCACCTGTTGACGATCCCTCACGCCGAGCGCGTGCCGCGTTTCGAGCTGGTCGCGTCGCGCGTCGGACTTCCTGGGCAAGCTGCTATCCTCCGTGTTCCAGATATCGGAACTCAGTTCCATTATATGGAACAAGGTCTTGGGGCGCTTGCTGGAACAAGGTCGCGGCGGAAACCGGGCGCGGTCTGAGCCCTCGGGAACGGACCGAGAGGTCCCCAGGAGGACCAGGAACGATGCCCCAGACGCTCGCGGAGAAGGTGTGGGAGCACCACGTCGTCCGTCGTCAGGATGGAGAGCCGGACCTCCTCTACATCGACCTGCATCTCGTGCATGAGGTGACGAGCCCGCAGGCTTTCGACGGGTTGCGTCTGCACGGCCGAACCGTCCGTCGACCGGAGCTGACGGTCGCGACGATGGATCACAACGTTCCGACCACGAACGGCCCGGTCACCGACGAGGTGAGCGCTCGCCAGATGCGGGCGCTGCAACGCAACACCGAGGAGTTCGGCATCACCGTGTACCCCTGGGGCGCGCCGGGTCAGGGCATCGTGCACGTGATCGGCCCCGAGATGGGCTACACGCAGCCCGGCATGACGATCGTCTGCGGCGATTCGCACACATCGACGCACGGGGCGTTCGGTGGGCTGGCGCTGGGGATCGGGACCTCGGAAGTCGAGCACGTCCTCGCCACGCAGACCCTGCCGCAGGCGAAGCCGAAGTGGATGGCCGTGACGGTGGACGGAGAGCTTCCGTCGGACTGCAGCGCGAAGGACATCATCCTCGCGATCATCAGCACGATCGGGACGGGTGGGGGCATCGGACACGTGATCGAGTACCGGGGCTCCGCGATCCGCGCGCTCTCGATGGAGGGCAGGATGACGGTCTGCAACATGTCGATCGAGGGCGGAGCCCGGGCGGGGCTGGTCGCGCCCGACGACACCACCTTCGCGTACGTCGAGGGGAAACCCCATGCTCCTAAGGACGCCGCGTGGGAGCAGGCGCTCGATCACTGGCGTTCGCTCGCGACCGATGACGGAGCGGCCTTCGACACGGAGGTCACGCTGGACGCGACGTCGTTGCAGCCCTACGTGAGCTGGGGCACCAACCCCGCCCAATCCACCACGATCGATGGCTCGGTGCCGATCCCGTCGAGCCCGGAGGCGGAGCGAGCGCTCACGTACATGGCTCTTGAGCCGGGCACGTCGATCCGCGAGATCCGGCCCGACACGATCTTCATCGGTTCGTGCACCAACTCGCGGATCGAGGACCTTCGGGAGGCCGCCGAAGTCGTTCGCGGGCGGAAGGTGAAGGACGGGCTCCGCGCGTTGGTCGTCCCCGGCAGCGTCGCCGTCAAGCTCCAGGCGGAAGGAGAAGGCCTGCACGACGTCTTCGAAGCCGCTGGCTTCGAGTGGCGCGGCGCGGGCTGCTCGATGTGCCTCGGGATGAACCCCGACATCCTAGGCCCGGGTGACCGCAGCGCGTCGACCAGCAACCGCAACTTCGAGGGCCGCCAAGGCAAGGGCGGCAGGACCCATCTGGTGAGCCCGCGGGTCGCAGCGGCGACGGCCATCGCCGGCCACTTCACCCGACCGGAGGATCTGTGACCGTGGAACCCGTCACCCTGATCGAGGGCACGGCGCTCCCGCTGGATCGCGCCGACGTCGATACCGACCAGATCATCCCTGCGCAGTACCTGAAGCGGGTCGAGCGAACCGGCTTCGGCCCGTTCCTGTTCGACGAATGGCGCAAGGACCCCGCGTTCGTCTTCAACGACGACCGGTACGCGGGGGCGTCGATCCTTCTCGCCGGTCCCAACTTCGGGTGCGGGTCCAGCCGCGAGCACGCCGCGTGGGCGATCGAGGACTACGGCTTCCGCGCGGTGATCGCTCCGAGCTTCGGCGACATCTTCCGGAACAACTCGTTGAAGATCGGCCTGCTCCCGGTCGAGCTCGAACAGGAGTCGGTCCGTGCACTGATGGACGCGGTCTTCGACGACGCCACCACGAGGATCGTCGTCGATCTGGATCGAAGGACGGTCAGCGCGCCCGGCGTGGACGAGACGTTCGCGATCGACGACTTCACGCGGTGGCGGTTGATGGAGGGGCTCGACGAGATCGGGTTGACGCTCCAGCACGACGAAGCCATCGCGCGGTACGAGGCGGCTCGCGACGCCTGGCTGCCGACCGGGTAGAACCTCAGTCGCTCCCGCGTGATCCGCCGAGCCCGGCCCTGGTCAGCGCGTCGGCCTGCGTCTGAACCGTGAGCGCGGCGAGCGCCGGCGAATGACCCACCGCCACGTGTTCCGGATGCGAAAGTCGCCGCGCCTTCGCGGGGAGGCGAACGAGCTCGTCCTGGAACCGATGTTGCAGCCGGCGGAGCGGGGGATCCGGGCGGATGCGGCGCCCATCCCGCATCACCGGCTCGAGCAGCGGATCCCACCCGTGCGCAGGCGGATCGTCGTCTCGCAGGCCCAGCACGTCGCCCTCCTCGCCGCCGCTCCGCCAGATCTGTTTCGGACCGGGGGCGCTCGCTTTCGCCGTGGAGAGCTTCATGGAGGGGCGACCGTCGTACTGCACGAGCTTGTAGACCGTGTCCAGGTAGGGCGCATCGGCGGACACGCCCATCTGGGTCCCGATCCCGAACGCATCGACGGGCGCGCCGGCGTGAACCAGCTCGGCGACCTCGAACTCGTCGAGCCCGCCGCTCGCGAAGATCCGCGCGTTCGGCAGGCCTTCCGCGTCCAGGATCGCGCGGGCGGCACGCGCGAGGTTGTCCAGATCCCCGCTGTCCAATCGGATCCCGACCCGGTCCGTGATCCCGAGCTCACGCGCGACCGCGATCGCGGTCCGGACGCCGTTCAACGTGTCGTACGTGTCCACCAGGAAGGTCGTCCTCGTCGGGTGGTCTTCCGCGAAGGACCGGAAGGCGAGCTCCTCCGATGGGAACGCCTCGATGAAGGAATGCGCCATCGTGCCGGCGACCTGTAATCCGTACGCCCGCGCCGCGGCCACGTCCGACGTCGCCGCGAACCCCACGACCGCGGAGCTCCGAGCCGCGGCCAGCGCGGCATCCATGCCGTGCGTTCGCCGGAACGAGAAGTCCACGAGGTCACGGCCTTCGGCCGCGAGCACGTAGCGGGCGGCCTTCGATGCGAGTGTCGTGTGCAGGGTGATCCGGTTGAGCAGCGCGGTCTCAACCAGCTGCGCGACCGCGATGGGCGCGGTGACCTCGAGGATCGGCTCGTCCGCATGGACGATGGTCCCCTCGGGGACCGCCCAGACCTCGCCGTCGAAGCGGACGCCCGCGAGGTCCTCCTGGGCTCGATCGTCGAAGCCGATGGAGCCCAGGTACTGCAGGTCGTCCTCCTCGAACGAGAATTCTTCGAGGAAGTCCAAGCAGTCCTGGAGCCCCGCGGCGACGAGGAACCCTCGATGCTTCGGCAGCTTCCGCACGTAGAGGCTGAACGTGGAGGGTCCCGTCATGCCGCGACGGAGATAGCTCACCGCCATGTTGAGCTCGTAGAGATCGGTGCGGAGCCCGCCGGGCATGGGCCGAATCTAGCCGACGTGGGACGATGCGGTCGTGCCAGGTGTCGACATCACGCGCGAGCGGTTCGAGGAGTTGGTGGGCGAAGCGCTGGACGAGTTGCCCGCCTGGGTGCTCGAGACGATGGACAACGTGACGGTGCAGGTCGAGGACCTCCCGCCACCGGGCCAACCGGGTCTGCTCGGCCTCTACCGGGGTATCCCGCTGACGCAGCGCGGTCGCGGGTACACGAACGTCCTGCCCGACACCATCACGCTCTTCCGCGCGACGATCATGCGTTCGGCGGGCCCGGACGAACGGCGGCTGAAGGCCATGGTCGGGCACACCGTCGCGCACGAGGTCGCGCATCACTTCGGGATCAGCGACGAACGGCTCCTCGAGATCGATGCCTACTGACGAGGACTGGATGCGCCGCGCGCTGGAGCTCGCGAGCCGGTGCGCGGAGCACGGAGATGTCCCGATCGGCGCGGTCGTGGTGCGCGACGATCGGGAGGTGGCCGCCGCGGGCAACGAGCGCGAGCTCCGCGCCGATCCCACCGCACATGCCGAGATCCTCGCGATACGCCTCGCCGCCTCGGTCGGAGAAGACTGGCGGCTGGACGGCTGCACGCTCTACGTGACGCTCGAGCCGTGTGCGATGTGCGCCGGAGCGATCGTGCTCGCGCGCTTGGACCGTGTCGTCTTCGGGGCGGCCGATCCGAAGGCGGGCTTCGCGGGATCGCTCGGGAACCTCGTGCAGGATCAGCGGCTCAACCACGAGGCGACGTTGGTCTCCGGGGTGCTCGCCGAGGAGTCCGGAGAGCTGCTGCGCGCGTTCTTCCGCGAGCGTCGCTCCCGCTGATCAACGGGAGCGACGCTCGCGCATCACGGCATCGAGTCGCGCCGCGACCGTCGGCATCTGTTCGACGATCGATTCGAACTCGCGCGCGCCCATGACCGCGACCCGCACGGGCGTGCTCGCGACGACCGTCGCCGTGCGACGATCGACTTCGAGCAGCGCGATCTCCCCGAAGAAGTCGCCGGGCCCAAGCGTGGCGAGCGGTTCGCCGTCCTTCGTCACCTCGACCTGCCCGTCGAGGACGATGAAGAACTCGTGCGGGAACCTGCCTTCCCGCAGCAGCGAGTACCCGGCCGGGAGGTCGACGGAGTCGGCCCACCGAGCGATCCGCTCGCGATCCTTGTGATGGAGACCGGCGAACAGGGGGACGTGCTCGAGGTCGTGTGCGTCCACGAGCGAATCGTGCCACGCGCGAGCAAGGGGCGCCACCGGCACTTGCTAGACTCGCCCCGGAGGCGTGCCGGAGCGGACGAACGGGACCGCCTCGAAAGCGGTTAGGGGTCTAATCCACCCCTCGCGTGTTCGAATCACGCCGCCTCCGC
>JALYLP010000328.1 GCA_030774195.1 Actinomycetota bacterium
ATGATGCGCTTCATCCGACCCGTTGCGGAGGCCATGGGCACTTCGACCGATCCGGACACCCCCGCCGCCGGCGCGGCGCACCTCGGCCCGCTAGAGCGCGCCGAAGACCGGTACCCGCGTACGACGGTGCGCATACCCGAAGCCATCGTGGTGCTCGATCCGCGCCAAGGCCGCTTCGTCACCGTCGACGCGGAGGCAGAGCTGTTGTTCGGGATGGACCGCGAGCGGCTCACGACCGTTGGGCCGCTCGACGTGAGCCCGCCGGAACAGCCGGACGGTCGTCCGTCCGACGCGGCGATGGCGGGATACATCGACCGAGCGGTCCGGGGTGAGACGCCGGCGTTCCGATGGACCTTCCTGCGCGGCGACGGCAGCGACGTCGCGCGCGAGGTCCGGCTGCGGACGCTGCCCGGCCCGGACGGTGGCACGCTCGTCCTCGGCAGCCTCGTCGACGTCACGCAGCGGGACACCCCGCAGGAGCGGCTCGAGTCGTGGGATGCGCGCGAGGCGAAGGACCGGCACGCCGCGTTCATCGCGTCGCTCCATGACGGCTTCGAGATGATGGATCGCAACGGCATGATCCTCGATGTGAACGAACGGTTCGCGGAGATCGTGGGCATGCCCCGCGATGAGATCATCGGGCTGCGTCCGCCGTTCCCATGGTGGTTCCCGGAGGGCCCCGAGCGGACCCGCGTCGAGGACGCTTTGCAGTCGCTGATCCGCGGAGGCTCGGGCGAGTTCGACTTCACGTTCCGACGACCCGACGGCGGGACGGTCGACGTGATCCTCAACGCGAACGAGGTCGTCGGTTCCGACGGCGACCGGCTCGGACTCGTCGCGATCGTCAAGGACGTCAGCGACCGCGTGGCCGCACAGGCCGAACGCGATGAGCTGATGGCGAGCTTGGCGGAGGAACGCTCCCAGCTCGGGAAGGTTCTGCAGCGCCTGTCGCGTCTCCAGGGGTTCACCGCGTCCATCGCCGAACGCATGACCCAAGCCGAGGTGATCGAGTCCTTGATGTCGGCCGCCCGGGAGGCGGTCCGTGCATCCGGCGCCGCCGTCATCTTGCTCACGGATGACGACGTGCTGGCCGTTGTGGCGACGGACGGCGAACTCGATCCCGACATGATCCCCGCCACCTCGTCCCCGGCGGTTGCCGGAGACATCCAGGAGGCGTTCCGCACGGGAAGGGCACGATGGTTGGAACCACGCCCGCGCGGCGAGGGTGCGCCGGATGACCGGTGGGGCTTCATCCCCCTCGTGCGGCGCGGTGGCTCCATGGGTGTGCTCGCGATCTGCTGCCCGGAAACGACCTTCACGCCCGAAGATCGCGCCACGCTCGAGACGATGGTGTGGCAGGCGTCCCAAGCGCTCGAGCGAGCGCGGCTCCTGGAGAGCGAGGCGCGCAGCCGGCAGATGCTGGCTCGGGTGCTCACCGTGAGTGACGCGGCGTTGGAGTGGCTCGACTCCGACGACGCGCTCCGTTCGCTCCTGCAACGGATCCGGGAGGCCGTGGGAGCGGACAGCGCGTCACTGCTGGTGCTCGAGGGGGACACCCTGCACGTCCGCGCGACCGATGGGTTGGGTCGGATCCCCGAGGAACAGGTCCCGATCCCGCTCGGGAAGGGCTTCTCGGGACGGATCGCGGCCGAGCGAACGCCGGTGGTGGTCGAGGACGTCTCCCGTGTCGAGGTGGTGAGTCCGTGGCTCCGCGAACGCCTCCGGTCGGTCGCCGGCGTACCGATCTTCCGTGCGGACGGCGTGGTCGGTGTGCTTCACGTCGGATCGACGTCGCAACGTTCGTTCGACGGCGGCGACATCGAGCTCCTGGAACTGGTTGCAGCTCGGGTGGGCGGGGCGCTCGAACGCGCACGGCTCTTCGACTCCGCCCGCGCCGCGCGGGCCGATGCGGCACGGGCGGCCGACCGCCTCCGGCGACTCCAGACGGCCACGGCTGCCCTGACCGGAGCCATGACCGTGCAGGACGTCTCCGGAGCGATCCTGAACCAGGCGGTCGCCGTCGTGCGGGGCGACGCAGGCGTGCTCGTGCTTCCATCGAAGGATGGCCGCTTCTTGGAGGTCGTCGCAACGACGGGGGAGCCCGAGACCCTGGGCGGCGTCGGCGGACACCCTGATCGCTTCCGGATCGAGGACGACACCGCCATCTGTGAGGCGTACCGATCCGGATCCCCGGTCTGGGTTCCGAGCCGGCGCGAGTGGGAGCGGCGGTTCGCCGATGGGTTCGTGACGACAGATCCCACGGCCCGGTCGATCCTCGCCGTGCCGATGCGCATCGACGATCAGCGGCTCGGCGGGATCGGTCTGCTGTTCGAGGCCGAGGGTCGACTGAGCAAGGGGGAACGCCGTCTGGCAACAACCTTCGCGGAGCAAGCGGCGTTGGCGCTCGAGCGGGCCAGACTCTTCGAGGCCGAGCGCGCAGCACGGGATACGACCGAGCGACTGCAGGCCCTCGCGGCGTCGTTGGCGGTGGTCGCGACCGCGAAGGAGGTGCTGACGATCCTGGTCGAGGACGGCAGCGCGATCGTGGGCGCCGCCTCCGCGTGGGCGGCCGTGCTGGACCGCGGGGCGCAGGAGCTCCACGCCGTGGCCTGGCGCGGCTACGACTCGGAGCTGATCGATCCGTTCCAGACGCTATCCCTCGATCTTCAGCTCCCCGCGACGGACGCGGTCCGGGAACGACGCGAGATCTGGTTCGACTCGCTCGAAGGCTTCGACCGGGCGTACACGGGGTTCGACCGGCCCAGCGAGGAGCACGGTGGCGGGTTCGGATGCCTTCCCATGTTCGATACGGCTCGGCGCCCGATCGGCGTCGTGTCGTTGCAGCTCGCTCCGCGCGGGACGATCGGTGAGCGTGAGCGGTCCGCGCTGCGCGCGATCGTGGCGCTCGGCGCGCAGGCCCTCGAACGTGCCCAGCTCTACGAGCTTGAGCATGCGGTGGCGGCCACCCTGCAGAAGAGCTTGCTCCCGGGTTCGCTCCCGGCAGACCCACGGGTCTCCATCGCGACCCGGTACCGACCGGGCACCGAGGAGTTGGATGTCGGCGGCGACTGGTACGACGTGATCAGGATCGGCGACGATCGGATCGGCGTCGCGATCGGCGACGTCGTCGGGCACGGGCTCGAGGCCGCGAGCGCGATGGGCCAGCTCCGAAGCGCCCTCCGGGGTCTCGCGCTGACCGGCCACGGGCCGGGCTCCGTCATCGAGGGACTCGACCGGTTCGCGCAGACGTCAGGACCGGCCACCATGGCGACCGTCGCGTACGCCGAGCTCGATCTGACGACCAATGAGCTGCGGTACGGCTGCGCCGGCCATCCGCCGCCCGTCATCCAGATCGCCGGGGAGATCCGCTTCCTCGAACGGGGCCGCACCACACCGCTCGCCGCGCTTCCGGATCCGATCCGGTGCGACGAAGAGACGGAGGCGTTCCCGCCTGGTTCGGTACTGGTTCTGTACTCGGACGGACTGATCGAGCGCCGAGGCGAACAGCTGGATATGGGGATGGCGCGGCTCCGAGACGTCCTCCGGGATGCCCCTTCGGGGCACCCTGAGGCGCTGGCCGATCTCCTCCTCGCCGAGTTGATCGGAGAGGTTCCCCAGGACGACGACGTGGCCGTCCTCTGCCTTCGTGCCGCGCCGGATGCTCCACCACTGGTCATCTCGATGCCCGCTGAGCCTGCTGCTCTGGCCGACGTTCGTGCCTCCGTGCGGCGGTGGCTCGTCGAGGTTCCGCTCTCGGACGAGGCGCGCGAAGAAGTAGTGCTCGCGTGCAACGAGGCGTGCGCGAACGCGGTCGAGCACGCCTACCTCGAGGGACTGGCCGCTCCGATCCGGGTGAGCCTCGTTCGTGACGCCACGGACATCAAGATCGAGATCGTCGATGAGGGAGCCTGGCGCCAGGACGGCGCAGGTGCCGACCGCGGTCGTGGGATGCCCCTCATGCGTGCGCTGATGGACGAGGTCGGCGTGCGTCCGTCGAGTGACGGCACGGTCGTCACGATGCGACGACGTATCTCGGAGCCCTGACCATGGCGGAAGGAACCGATCGACGATCCGTGCCTCCGGCCCCTGGATATACTCGGGAGCCCACGCCGAGGACTCGCCACGAAGGGACGTCTGAGATCGACCTCACCGTGCGTTCCAGCGTCGTCGATGGGTGGACCGTCCTGTCCGTCGAAGGGGAAGTTGACCTGTACACCGCGCCCGCGGTACGGGAGGCGGCCGTCGCGGCGATGGAGTCCGGCGTCGACCACCTGCTCCTCGACCTCACCGCCGTCCCGTTCATGGATTCCAGCGGATTGGGCGTCATCGTGGCGTGCCTGAAGCGGCTCCGCGAGATGGGCGGTGACCTCGCCCTCGTGAGCCCACCGAGCTCGCCGCCGACGAAGCTCCTTTCCCTGACCGGTCTCGATCACGCGATCCCGACGCACGCCACGGTGGACGAGGCGCTCGCCGAGGCGCGGTGAGCTATCGATCCAAGGCGCGTTCGAGCTGCGCCTTCGACATCTTCGAACGGCCCTTCAGACCAAACTCCTTGGCCTCGTTGTAGAGCTGATCGTACGTCCGGCCTCGCGGCCAGGTGTGGGGATGAAGGCCACCGCGGCGGCCGGACGAGATGTCCTTGACCGAGGAAGGGCTTTTCGTCTTACCCTCGCCCGACCGGGCGCGTTCCTTGTTCACCGTCCGCGCCGCGATCTCCTCAGCGATGTTCTCGGATCGGCCTTGCTCCTTGAGGCCTTCCTTGATGTGCTCGTACTGACGCTCGCGCTTCGCACTCCACGCTTTCTGCGGCATGTTGCTCTCTCCTTCTTCCAGCGTTCGGTCTCTCCGGTCCCATACCCGCCCGGGTACGGCGATGAACCTGTCAACACGGAGTGGATGAGCTGGGGGGAGCGATCGGGGAGCTGCCCGTCAGGCTGACGAGCCGCGGGCCCCTGAAGCCGAGCATCCCTCGTAGGCGATGCCCCAGGTGAGCTTCCACGAACCTCGGTCGCGATGGTATCGGAGCTGACCACCGCCGAAGCACCCGCCGGGGCCGGGTTCGTCCCAGGCGTATCGGAGCGCCGCCGTCTTCGGCGTCCACCTGATCGGTGCCAGCACCCAGAAGGCTCCATGGTCGGGAAGACGGTGATGGACCCAGGAGATCGGACGATCCGCGGCGCTCGAGACCGCCCGACGAAGCGCTGCGCGCGCCGGCGTGCAGTGCTGGCGCGTCTCGGGGGTCCGGCAGAGCCGGTCCAGGATCTGGATCGGCCGGCCGCCGGTATCGAGGACACCGGCGTAGAGCGCCGCTTCGGCGTGGATCCCCCGGCCATGGATGTCGCTGCCGATCGTTGCGGCGGATGCCGCGGCGGCGCCGATCAGGACGAAACAGGCGGCGATCGCTGCGATACGCACGGACGAACCATTTCAGGCCCGGACGTCCGGCGCAACCGCCGAAAGGGGTCAGGTTCCGTGCGTCGCTTGCCGTTCCGTCCAGACCGAGCCGAGCGCCGGCACGATGAAGCTCACTCGGGCTCAGGGCTCGATGCCGTCTCTCTCGGTGCGGAGGACGTCTGCGGTGTACCGGTGGGCCGACCTGGTCTGCTCGCGCCACGCACGGATCTCCTCCGGGCCGCGGCGGACGCTTCCTTCCGTCTGCGGAGGAGTCACTTCGGGGATGGGCGTCTCGGCCCGCTCCGGAAGCCGATGCTGCGGTGCGTCCCGTCACAGAACGGCTTGTTCTCCGATCCTCCGCACCTGCACAGCGCGACCCGGGTGTCCTCCCGGATGAGGTGGCCGCTCGCGTCCTCGATACGGATCTTCCCCCGAACGAACAGCGGGCCGTTGGGGCGGAGCTGGACCGTCGGAGAGGGCTCCGGCTCCTGGTCGCCGCCGTCCAGGCGACGGAAATGGAGGGCGCCGGTCGGGCAACGCATCACGACGTCGGCGATCTCATCGGCCGACGCCTCGTCGACCTCGATCCACGGGTGCCGCCACGCGTCGAACACCGCCGGGAGGCCGTTCAGGCAGTCGGCCGTGTGGATGCAGTATGCGGGCTCCCAGGTAACGACGATCTGGTCGTTCGCGTACTCCTTCTTGATCCCGGTTCCATACCGAGTCTCCTCGCGAGATCCGAGCGGCTCGTCCGAGGAGCTCACGCTCGTCCCTCTGCCCGATGGGCGAGCGCTCCGCCCAGAGCCTCCGGTGCGTCCTGTTGCTCCGGTTGCTTGCCTACCGCGGCCATCACGTCGCTGCCGTCGATGGTCTCCCGCTCGAGCAGCAACGCCATGACCCGATCCAGCGCATCTCGGTGATCCGAGAGCAACGCCGTCGCTCGCACGTCGGCTTCCTTGAGGAGGCGCTCGACCTCCTGGTCGATCACGCGCTGCGTTGCCTCCGCGTATTGGCGACTCCGGATCTCCTGCTGGCCCAGGTAGGCGGGGCCGTCGCCCGCGAATCCGACCGGTCCGAGCTTGGGGCTCATCCCGAACTCCATGACCATCCGGGTGGCGAGCTGGGTCGCCCCCGCGAGGTCGTTGGAGGCCCCGGTCGAAACCTCACCGATCACCAGCTGCTCGGCGGCTCGCCCACCCATCCGGATGGCGAGGGAATCCTGCAGGTAGCTCTCCGGATACAGATGTCGCTCATCGACGGGAAGCTGCTGGGTCACCCCGAGGGCCTGCCCGGCGGGAAGGATCGTCACCTTCGACACCGGATCCGCGTGCTCGGAGAGGACCGCGACGAGGGCATGTCCGGCCTCGTGCACCGCCACGGATCGTTTCTCCTCCGGCAGCAGCGCGTTCGAAGCATCCCGGCGCCCGAGGAGGATCCGGTCTCGGGCCTCGTCGAAGTCAGCGGCGGTGACCGTGTCCCGGTGCGCACGCACCGCCACGATCGCGGCTTCGTTCAGCAGGTTCGCCAGGTCCGCACCGGAGAACCCCGGGGTGCCACGCGCGACCACCATGAGATCCACGTCCGGACCGAGCTTCTTGCTCTTGGCGTGGACGGCTAAGATCGCTGCTCGCTCCTTCAGGTTCGGTAACGGGATCTCCACCTGCCGGTCGAACCGGCCTGGGCGAAGGAGCGCCGGGTCCAAGGTCTCGGGCCGGTTCGTGGCTGCCACGACCACCACACCCGCCGAGGAGTCGAACCCATCCATCTCCGCGAGCAACTGGTTGAGCGTCTGTTCCCGCTCGTCGTTGGACACGATGGCGCCACCCCTGCGCGCGCCGATCGCGTCGAGCTCATCGATGAACACGATGGCGGGCGCTCGCTTCCTCGCCTCCGCGAACAGATCGCGCACGCGCGACGCGCCCACGCCGACGAAGATCTCGATGAAGGACGAACCGGTCACGGAGAAGAATGGGACGCCCGCCTCGCCGGCGACGGCCCGAGCCATGAGGGTCTTGCCCGTCCCCGGCGGGCCGACCATCAGTACACCCTTGGGCCCGATCGCTCCCACTTTCGCGTATCGGTTCGGATGCTTCAGGAAGTCCACCACCTCGGCGACCTCCTGCTTCGCCCCCTCGTACCCGGCGACGTCGGAGAACCGCGTCTTGGGCTTCTCCGCGTCGTACAGCTTGGCCCGCGAACCGGTCAACGCGCCCAGCCCGCCGGCCAGCTGCCGCCCGGCTCGCCTGCCGAGGAAGATGAACACCCCGATGAACAGCAGCAGCGGCAGCAGGCTCAGGATCACCGACAGGACCGTCGCAGAGGCCGGCCCCTGCCCCGTCACCTGGACGTGATGCTGTTCGAGCAAGGGTGCGACGGTGCTGTCCTGTAGGGCGACCGGGATCTGAGAGCGGTACGCGGTGCCGTCCTTCAGCTGGCCGGACACTCCACCGTTGGCGTCGATCGTCGCCGTCTGGACCTTGTCCGTCCGAACGTCGTCGAGGAATTGCGAGTAGGCGAGCGTGGTGGGTTCGGTCCCGCCCATGGGGCGCAGCAAGAGGACGACGGTGAGGGCGATCCCCAGGAAGATCAGCCAGTTCCGCCAGGACGGCGGCGGTGGCGGCGCAGGACCTTTGGTTCGGCGTTCGTGTCCGGGGTCCGGTCTTCGGGCCGGACTCGTTCGGTGCTGCACGCGCCCTCACCCCCGTCCACGCGCTGACCGGTCTCGAGACGGCCCCTCGAACCGATGCACCAGGCTATCAGCCTGTTTCCGAACGAGGATATTGAAACGCCCGGGCCGATGGGAGGCCGCCATGGATGACGGACGAGCCGTCACGACCGAGGCGCAGTCGCCACCCAGCGGGCGGCGGTACGGTTGCCGCGTGATCGATGCTGCTCGAGGCTTGAGCACATCCGAGGTCGCGGAGCGCGTCGCACGCGGCGAGGTCAACCGACTGCCACCCCCGCACACGCGGACGTACGGCCAGATCATCCGAGCGAACGTCCTCACGCGATTCAACGCGCTCCTCGGCGCCATGCTCGTGATCATCCTGGTCGTCGGTCCCTTCCAGGACGCGCTGTTCGGGTTCGTCCTCGTTGCGAACGCGGCCGTCGGGATCGTGCAAGAGGTGCGTGCGAAGTGGACGCTGGAACGCCTCACGGTGCTCACGGCCCCGAAGGCACACGTGCTCCGCGACGGCGAGGTGCGCGTCGTCCCGGTCGAGCAGGTCGTCTCCGACGAGGTGCTCGAGATCTCGCTCGGTGGGCAGGTCGTGGTCGACGGAGAGGTGGTCGCGTCGGAAGGCCTCGAGATAGACGAGTCGCTGCTGACGGGCGAGTCGGACCCGGTGCAGAAGGCGACCGGCGATACGGTCCGGTCTGGCTCGTTCGCGGTCGCCGGAACAGGACGGTATCGGGCCACCGCGATCGGATCGGATGCCTATGCGGTGAAGCTCGCCGAGGAGGCGCGACGCTTCGCGCTCACCCCCTCCGAACTCCGCGCCGGGGTCGACCGCATCCTCGTCTGGGTCACGTGGGCGATCGTGCCGACGGGAGCCCTCTTGTTCTTCAGCCAGCTCCGGAGCAACCACGGCTGGCACGAGTCGATCTCCGGCGCCGTCGCGGGAACCGTGGCGATGGTGCCCGAAGGACTCGTCCTCCTGATGAGCATCGCGTTCGCCGCAGCGGTCGTTCGCCTCGCGCAGCGGCGGGTGCTCGTGCAGGAGCTGCCGGCGGTCGAGGGACTCGCGCGCGTGGACGTGCTCTGCATCGACAAGACAGGGACGCTCACCGAGGGGAGGCTGGTGGTGACCTCGGTCTCACCGGTCGACGGCGCGGGTCCGGTCGAGGAGGCACTCGCCGCGATCGCAGCGAGCGACGAACATCCGAATGCGACGGTGCGTGCGATCGCCGAACGGTTCCCCGAAGCCCCTGATGGATGGACCCTCACCGGATCGGTCGCGTTCTCGTCCGGGAGGAGATGGAGCGCGGCGGCGTTCGGTGACCACGGGTCGTGGGTGCTCGGTGGGGCGGATGTGCTGCTTGACTCCGTGCCGCCATCCGATCCCGTCCGAGCCCAGGTGGCGCGAGAGGCGGAGGCCGGCAACCGAGTCGTGATGCTCGCGGAGGCCAGTAGCGGACTCGATGGAGAGCGACTCCCGTCTGGGCTCCGCCCCGCGGCGGTCGTGGTACTTGGCGATGTGCTCCGTCCCGACGTCGCCGAGACCCTCCAGTACTTCGAGGAGCAAGACGTCGCCGTGAAGGTGATCTCGGGGGACGATCCGAGGACCGTGGGCGCGATCGCCGGCCGGCTCGGCCTTCGGGGAGCCGATCGACCGGTGGACGCACGGTCGCTGCCCGAGGACGTCGCTGCGCTTGGGGCGACGCTCGAGGACTCGTCGGTCATCGGTCGGGTGTCGCCGTCCCAGAAGCGCGCGATGGTTCTCGCGCTCAAGGACCGCGGCCACACCGTCGCGATGATCGGCGACGGCGTGAACGACGCCCTCGCGCTGAAGGAGGCCGACATCGGCGTGGCGATGGGCTCCGGGAGCGACGCGTCACGCGCCGTCGCGCAGGTCGTCCTTCTCGATTCGGAGTTCGGCGCGATGCCGCAGGTGGTCGCCGAGGGACGGCGCGTCCTCGGCAACATCGAGCGCACGTCCGGCCTGTACCTCACGAAGACGGTCTACGCGATGCTGCTATCGCTCGCGGTCGGCGTCGCCGGGTTCACGTTCCCGTTCCTGCCGAGGCACCTGACACTCATCGGCGCGGTGACGATCGGGATCCCGTCGTTCTTCCTCGCATTGGCTCCGAACACGGACCGGTTCCGCCCCGGGTTCGTCGCACGGGTCGCGCGGTTCGCGATCCCCGCCGGCGCGCTCGCGGCGATCGCGACGCTGCTCGCCTACTCGCTCGCGCTCCGCGCGCCGGGCGTGACGCTCGGCGAGGCCCGAACGACCGCGGTCATGGCACTGACGTGGATCGGTCTGCTCGTGCTTTCGATCGTCGCGGCGCCGCTCACGCCGCGGCGTCTCGCGTTGATCTGGTCGATGGCGGGACTGTTCCTCGTCGTGCTCCTGGTTCCCGCGACGCAAAGGTTCTTCGCGCTCGACCCGCCGGACGACCTGGTGTGGTTGGCCGCGCTGGGGATCGCGGCGATCGTCTGGTCGTTCGCGCGGCTCTTCGTTCCCGGCGACCGACCGATCGGGCAGCGCGCGCGTTAGCCCGCGGCGACGATCGCCAAGATCTCGTCCGCGTACCGTTCGAGCTTGGCGGGTCCGACGCCCGAGACCGCAGCGAGGTCGGCCCAGTCCTTGCACTCGCCCTGGGCGATCTCGGCGAGCGTCCGGTCGTGGAACACGACGTAGGCGGGCACGCCGTCCGCCTGCGCCCGCTTGCGGCGCCATTCCTTCAGCCGATCGAACAGCGCGCCGCCACGTCGCACGGTGACCGACGCGCCCGGAGCCGATGACCGCAGCGGCGGCCCCGAGGGCGAGAGCTCTAGATCGTCGAGGAACGGGCTCGGTCGCGAGCGGCCGTCCACCGGCCACGTGAGGAAGAGGTACCGGCGGGCTCGCGTGATCCCCACGTAGAGCAGCCGTCGTTCCTCCTGGGGGTCGGCCTTCGCTCGCCCCGAACGGAACGGGAGCTCGCCGTCAAGGAGGCGGGGGAGGAACACGGCGTCGAACTCGAGGCCCTTCGCGCGGTGGTAGGTGAGCAGGTTCACGCCGCGGCCGTTCTGCTCGCTGGAGAACCGGTGGGCGAGCTCGGCCAGGAACGCCGCGTGGTCACCCCCGGGGTGGGCGCCGTCGAACTCCGCGGCGAGGGAACGCATGCGGGCGAGGTCGGACTGGCGTGTTACCTCCTCATCGGCGTCGGGAGACGCATCCGGGTCGTAGCCGAGCTGATCGGTGATGGCCGCGACGGCCTCGGCCACAGAGACCCCCGCGCCTGACCGCTTCAGCCGTTGCAGCACCCCGCGCGGTCCGGGTCGCCGCAGGAAGGCTCCGTCGCGCACCTGATAGGGGATGCCGGCGACGGCGAAAGCCTCCTCGAACGGCTCGGACCGGGCGTTGATGCGGTACAGCACCGCGATCTCCTCGAGCGGGACGGCCTCCTCGTCCCGAAGACGGCGCACGGCCTCGACGACCGCTGCGACCTCAGCGTTCTCGTTGGGTTCGGCACGCGCGATCGGTGAAGGGCCGGAGGGCGCGTTCGACCGGAGCGTCTTCCGCAACCCGCCCAGGTGAGGCGCAAGCCGGTTCGCGAGGTCGAGGACCTCCGGCGTGGACCGATAGTTGTCCTCGAGCCTGACGACCGTCGCGTGGGGGAACCGCCGAGTGAAGCCCAGCAGATGCTCGGGAGACGCCCCGGTGAACGCGTAGATCGTCTGATAGTCATCGCCTACCACGCAGAGGTCGTCCCGCTGGCCGAGCCAGCGCCCGAGGAGCGCCGCCTGCAGCGGGTTCACGTCTTGGAACTCATCCACGGTGAACGCGCAGAACCGTGATCGGACGGCGTCGGCCGCGTCGGGGTGCTCGTCGAAGAGCCGCAGAGCGAGCCCCAGCATGTCCTCGAAGTCGAGCCGGCCCATCGCGCGTTTGCGTCGCTCGTACCCGTCGTAGATGCGGAGCATCAGGTCCGCCGGGATCGGCGGCTCGTGGTCGCCGAGCTCGGCACGATACCGAGCCGGCGTGATCATCCGGTTCTTCGCCCATTCGATCTCGTTCGCGAGCTCGCGCCGGGGAAGGAACTTGTGCGGCGGCGGCAAGGCGTTCGCGAGCGAGGCGATGAGCGGTGCCTTGTGGTCCAGCACCTCGGCGAGCGGCTCACCGGTGTGCGGGGCCCAGAGCCGCGAGAGCTGTGACAGCGCCGCCGAGTGGAAGGTTCGCGCCTCGACCCCGTCGACGCCGAGCGACTGGAGTCGCCGTCTCAGTTCACCGGCGGCCTTGTCGGTGAAGGTGACCGCGAGGATCTGCGACGCCTCGAACGTACCGCTCCGGACCTGGCACGCGATGCGGTGCGTGATCGTGGTGGTCTTCCCCGTTCCGGCCCCAGCCAGGATGGCGACCGGCCCACGAAGTGCGAGGGCGGCCTCACGCTGGGGATCATTCAGTCCGACGAGGACACTCTCGAGGTTGTGCACCTCGCGGACCCTAGCACCGCGCCTCGACGGAACCGTTGAGCTGAGCGGCGAACCGACCTAGGTGAGCGGAGGCGCAGGCTGGTACGTCTCCTGAAGCTGCTGTCCCGTCTCAGGCGACTCGATCTCCACGATGTCGCCTCGCATCGGTGCGAGGAGACCGAGCAGCTCCCCTTGATCTTCCTTCGGCACGTCGAGATGATCGAGCGACGCGACGAGATCCTCGACGAGCGCGCCGAACTCCCCGGCCGTGACCCCCATCCCCGCGTGCGTCTCCTTCATGTCGCGACCCGAGTACGTAGCCGGGCCGCCGCTCGCCTCAGTATCTTGATCGACGAGCATCTTCTTCAGACGCGGGATGTCGGTGCGCGCGAACTTCCGGTTGATCCGATCGTCCGCGGCGCATCGCGCGACGAAGTCATCCACGACCCTGCGCTCCGTCAGTGAACGTGAGCGCTTCAGCGGTTGCAGCTAGATCGCGTGGCCTGCGTGCAGCAGCGGCCGTCCGGCGTGCTCTGCCCATACGGTCTCGAGCCGTACCAGAGGATGACCGGGATCGCATGTCTCGACGCGGAACTGCACGATGGCTTCGGTCCCCTTGATCGAGACATCCTCGACCTCAGCACTCGTTACGACTTCTGCTACCCGAGCGAGGTTGGCGCGAGCTTGGCCGACGTCCTCGCCGAAGATGTACTCCACCGCTTCGTCCACATCGCCGGAGGCCACTGCCTGGATATGCGCATCTGCCGCTCGCCGGACCGCTCGCTCATCCATCGAGCGGGGAGGTTCGCACAGACTCGTGCTGCACTTCAACCCCCCGTCCGCCGCAACCTTCGGAGCGATGCTCATCGCGACAACCGCGGGCATGTCGACCTTCTCCGATACTCAGGGGACGATCTTCAGCTCGAACAAACGACCGTCGTTCTCCCCAGGGTTGACATTGTTGTCGACGCCGCTGTCCGTGAGATACAGCCGGCTCTTCGATCCGTCGGTGCCCGGCGCGAAGGTGATCCCCGATGCCGCCTTGATCCCCAAACCCGTGAGATCGATCTTCCGAACGAGCTTGCCCCGCATCGTGGTCTCGAGGATGAAGTGCTGCCTGCTGCTCACGATCAAGAGGTGATGGGTGAATCTGGTGACAAGGACGTCTTCGGCGGTGGTGAACCCGTACCGATGGATCCCGAAACTCCGGATGACGTCATCGCGCGTGCCGAACTTGCGGTCCTTCCCCTGTCGGATCTTGTAGATCCGGCGGGAGGTCGAGTCGGACACGATCAGCATCTTCTTCTGCGGTAGCCACGTCAGCCCTTCCGGATCGAAGGACCCGAACCGACGCGTACGGATGAGTGCAACCGCGACGTCGTCGCGGGTACCGAAGAGGCCGTCCTTGCCGGGCTTGTCCCGGAAGACGCGATCGAGATCGTCGTCGGTGACGTACAGCGAGCGATGCCTGTTGTCGAGCGCCAAGTCCTCGGGCTCCACGGTGAACTTCCTGAGCGTCCGGGGAGCGACGAGGTTGCCCTTCCGCTTCGTGACGAACAGGTTGCTGCCCTTCCAGAGGGCCGGGATCTCGTCCACTTCCGCATCAGAGATGAGGAGGCGCTGGGTCCGCGGGTCGTAGGTGATGCCCATCGGATCGGGACTGGGCGTGGCCCACACCGAGGTGAGGGTGACTCGGACGATCGCCCCGTGAGCCGCGTGCGCGGGCTGCGCGTTGAGCAGCGACGCGAGAAGCGGAAGGCACAAGACGAGGGGAACGAGTCGCTTCGTGTGCTTCATCTGTTCTTCCTCCCGGGGGCAACAAGTTGTAGGAAGGATTCCCCAACGCTCATCGCCTCAAACCCAACCCGCCACGATAGAGCAACGGATGGCACCCTGGATCGACGGCTATCTGGTGACCACGTAGCGGAAACCGGACCAGCCGTATGCCATCAGATCCGGCGTAACGCTGATGACCTCGGCACCTCGTGAACCGAGATAGCGTCGGACCTCATGCTCCGGGAGCCCCCACATCTCCATACGTGGGCCCCGCCACAGCCCAGTCAGCTCTCGCCGTACGCGCCGGTATGGGACGAGGACGAGCGACGGGGTGATGGACCTGATTCGTCCCTTGAGTCGCTGCCAAGGATCCTTCGGACCCGGAGCGGGGAGCGGCGCGCTCGGAAGTTGGAAGACGAAGAGTCCCCCATCCGCCAACACGCGGATCAGTTCGGTCAGGTACCGCCGCTGGTCCTTCGGCTGCATGTGCTGGAGCACGATGTTGGAGTAGATGAAGTCGAAACTCCTATCGTCGAACCGGGACAGATCGGACCGCTCGTTCAGGTAGTAATGACACGTTCCCGGGTAGCGGTTGTAGCGGTTCGCTAGTTCGATCATCGATGGCGCGATGTCGATACCCCAGACATCGTCGAACCGGGCGGCAAGAGCCTGGGTGAGCCGGCCGACCCCACAACCGAAGTCGAGGGCGCGATCGTGCTCGAACGGCACCGAGAGCGACCCCACGAAATCGATCACCTCTTGGATCTCTTGCTCTCCGGTCAAGAAGAATTCCTCGACGTCCCACTTCCCGCCGCGCTTGTCGTCGTTCGTGAGGTTCGCCCACAGAGGGTCGGTCTTGCCGAGCGCATCCCAATGCCGTCGAAGGCGATTGATGTTCATCGTCGTGGAAACCGTCGGTCGATCCCCCATCATCGCGCCGTCGACCATGTCGCGTGAAGAGGCCGGCGTTGTCCGGCCGAGCAGTACGCTGAACTGGGTGGCCAGCACGAAGCCCGGTGGCCGTCCTCGATGACGGGGGGGCGAGATGGCATCCAGCAAGCTGACGGGATCGCTGTGGGAAGGCGTCGACCGGGTGGATGCGAAGCTGGTCCCCTTCCTTCGGACCGTGGCTGTTCCGTTGCTCAGGATCTCGCTCGGGATCGTGTTCGTCTGGTTCGGCGCACTGAAGGTCTTCAGCGTCTCGCCGGTGTCGGACCTGGTCGCCCGGACCGTCTACTGGGTCGATCCCAACTGGTTCGTCCCCGCGCTCGGCGTGTTCGAGATCTTCATCGGCCTGATGCTCCTGGCCGGCCGCGCGATGCGCCTGACGCTGTTCTTGTTGGTCGCACAGATGATCGGGACGTTCCTGACCTTCCTCATCCTGCCCCACGTCATGTTCCGCGATGGGAACCCGCTGCTCCTCACCGTGGAGGGCGAGTTCGTCGTCAAGAATCTCGTGCTGATCTCGGCGGCGATGGTCGTCGGCACGACGATCCGGAGGAGGAGCGCGGGATCTGCGTGATGGCCCTTAGAGGGTGAGCTCCCGAGCTGGCCACGGTCGGGATCGTTCCGCCTCGATCACGCGATCCGGTCTGTTCGCATGGAGGAGACGGCCATCGCATGCTCACACCGAAGCACGACAGGCGATCGTGCCCCATGGCCGCGAGGCTCGACGCCTGCGTTCGCCGCGAGTCTTTCGCGGTCGTTCTGGCATCCTTGGACCCCGGGGGGACAGCCCGATGGCTTCCGATACTTCGCAACGAGCGTCAACCGAGCCTCGGCCGGCGGACGTGCTGGTCGTGTTCGGGATCACGGGCAACCTGGCGAAGGTCATGACGTTCCAGTCGCTGTACCGGCTGGAGAAGCGCAAGCTCCTCGACTGCCCGGTCGTCGGGGTGGCGGTCGAGGACTGGACGATCGACGAGCTGAGGGAGCACGCCCGCCGATGCATCGCAGGGACGGGCGAGGTGCTGGACGAGGACGTGTTCGACCGCTTCGCGGAGCGGCTCACTTACGTGCACGGCGATCTCGCCGACGCCGCGACGTACGGGCGCGTCGCCGAGACGATCAAGGGCAAGGGATCACCGGTCTTCTACCTGGAGGTCCCGCCCTCCCTGTTCGGCACCGTCGTAGAGGGGCTGTCGGACGCCGGGCTGACCAAGACGGCGCGCGTCGTCGTGGAGAAGCCCTTCGGGCACGACCTGACGTCGGCGATCGAGCTGGCCGCCGAGCTGCACCGGTACATCGACGAGTCGCAGCTCTACCGGATCGACCATTACCTGGGGAAGCTGGGCCTGGTGGAGATCCTTCACCTCCGATTCATGAACTCGATGCTCCAGCCCGTGTGGGATAGGAACCACCTCGAGTGCGTCCAGATCACGATGGCGGAGAGCTTCGGGGTCGAGGAGCGTGGCCACTTCTACGATCCGGTGGGCGCACTGCGTGACGTCGTCGTGAACCATCTGATGCAGGTGGTCGCGGCCTCGGCCATGGAGGCGCCGGCTAGGAGAGACGCGCAGACGATGAAGGACGCCCAGGTCGCTCTGTTCCGCGCGATCGCCGAAGCCGACCCGGCGCACTACGTGCGAGGCCAGTACGACGGCTATCTGAAGACCGATGGTGTCGCGCCGGACTCGACGACCGAGACGTACGCGGCGCTCCGCCTGGACATCGAGACCTGGCGTTGGGCGGGCGTCCCGTTCTTCCTCCGGACAGGCAAGCACCTCCCCATCACGCAAACCGAGCTGCGGCTGATGTTCAAACATCCTCCCCGCCTCGGCTTCTCTGCTTTGGGCCGCGACGCCGAGCCCAACCAGATCGTGGTCAGGCTCGACCCGTCGACCGGGATCAGGCTGGTTGTCGAAGCACACCGCAGCGACGCCCCCGGCGCGGAGCCGATCACGCTCGACATGGAGTTCGCGAACCAGGGCGGGGAAGGTCCGACGCCGTACGAGGTGCTGCTGCACGCGGCGATGATCGGGGACAGCACCCAGTTCGCCAGGCAGGACGCCGTCGAGGAGACTTGGCGCGTCATGCAGCCCTTGCTGGACGCACCTCCACCCATCCATCCCTACGCGCCAGGCTCGTGGGGTCCCGAGGCCGCCGACGAGCTGGTGGTGGGCCACGGCCGTTGGCACGAGCCGTGGGTGACGTCGTGAGCGTCCGGCAGAGCGCGGCGATGCCGTCGCCGTTCCCACCGATCGACGACTACGCGTTCCTCTCCGACTGTCACACCGGTGCGCTGGTCGCGCCGGATGGTTCGATCGACTGGCTCTGCGTGCCACGCTTCGACGCGCCGAGCATCTTCGGCACGCTCCTGGACCGAGAGGCCGGCAACTTCCGCCTGGCCCCGTTCGGGGTCAACGTCCCGGCGTCACGCGTCTACGAGGCCGGAACGAACACGGTCCTGACGACCTGGCGGACCGCTGATGGGTGGGTGGAGGTCCGTGACGCGCTGACGTTGGGCACCCGCCAAGGTGAGGACACCGTCACGCCGCACACGCGTCCGCCGGCCGACGACGACGCGGATCACACGCTGGTGCGCACGGTCGTGTGCCTCGCCGGCCATGTCGAGATCGAGCTCATCTGCGAGCCAGTGTTCGACTACGGGCGGACGTCGGCCACGTGGTCGCTGGTCGACGACGACCGGCACGCCGCCGATGCGACCGGTGCCGGCGTCACGGTCCGCCTCACGACCGACATGCCGCTCGGGATCGAGGGTGAGCGGGTCCGAGCCAGACATACCATCTCGGCCGGCGAGCGGTTGTTCTGCGCCTTGTCCTGGGCCGAGGACTTCGCCGCACCTTCCACGGCCGACGAGGCGGATGCTCGGATGGTCGCCACCGTCCGCTACTGGCGCGGATGGTTGGACCACGCGCGTGCGATCGATCACCCCTGGCGGGCGATGATCGAGCGCTCGGCGCTGGCGATCAAGGGCCTCACCTACATGCCCACGGGCGCGACGGTTGCCGCGCTCACGACGTCGCTTCCAGAGACCCCCGGCGGCGAGCGGAACTGGGACTACCGATACACGTGGATCCGCGACACGACGTTCACCCTGCGAGCGCTCCATCTCCTTCAGCTCGACTGGGAGGCGGACGAGTTCATGCAGTTCGTTGCCGACGTCGAGCCGACCGAGGATGGATCGCTTCAGATCATGTACGGGATCGACGGCCGTCGGGACCTCACGGAGACCACGAGGGACGACCTCTCCGGATACGCCGGGGCCCGTCCCGTCCGGATCGGCAACGGGGCGTTCGACCAGCGGCAGAACGACGTGTTCGGGGCCGTCCTCGACTCGATCCTCCTGCATACCCGCAGGAGCGAACGGCTGCCGCGGCGTCTCTGGCCGATCGTCGAGACCCAGGCGACGTGCGCGATGCGCGTGTGGAGAGACCCCGACCAAGGGATCTGGGAGGCGCGCGGCAAGCCACAGCACTACGTCTCGTCCAAGTTGATGTGCTGGGTCGCGATGGATCGCGCCGCGAGCCTGGCGGGTATACGCGGCGACAGAGATCTGGAGGCCACGTGGCGAGCGAGCGCCGATGAGATCCAGGC
>JALYLP010000329.1 GCA_030774195.1 Actinomycetota bacterium
CCCGCGACAACGGCGACGAGCTGGCCCCCGGCGTGAACGAGCTGGTCCGGGTGTATGTGGCCCAGAAGCGGAAGATCTCCGACGGCGACAAGCTGGCCGGGCGCCACGGCAACAAGGGCGTCATCGCCAAGATCCTGCCCGAGGTTCATCCGGGACGGCACGCCCAGCGGGTTCAGGATGATGTCGACGGGGGTCCCGTCGGGCAGGAAGGGCATGTCTTCCTCCGGAAGGATCTTGGCGATGACACCCTTGTTCCCGTGGCGGCCTGCGAGCTTGTCGCCGTCGGAGATCTTGCGCTTCTGGGCCACGTACACCCGGACCAGCTCGTTCACGCCGGGGGCCAACTCGTCGCCGGCGTCGCGGTTGAACACCCGGACGCCGATGACCTTGCCCGATTCACCGTGGCGCATCTTGAGCGAGGTGTCCCGGACCTCGCGGGCCTTCTCTCCGAAGATCGCCCGGAGCAGGCGCTCCTCTGGGGTCAGCTCGGTCTCGCCTTTGGGAGTCACCTTGCCGACCAGGTAGTCACCAGGGTTCACTTCGGCACCGATCCGCACGATCCCTCGCTCATCGAGGTCCTTCAGGATCTCCTCGGAGACGTTCGGGATGTCCCGGGTGATCTCCTCGGGCCCGAGCTTGGTGTCCCGGGCGTCGACCTCGTGCTCCTCGATGTGGATCGAGGTGAGCTCGTCATCCTTCACCAGGCGTTCGGACAGGACGATGGCGTCCTCGTAGTTGTGGCCTTCCCAGGGCATGAACGCCACCAGCAGGTTCTTGCCCAGCGCGAGCTCACCCTGGTCGGTGGAGGGGCCGTCGGCGATGACCTGCCCCGCTCGGACCTTGTCCCCGATCTCGACGATCGGCTTCTGGTTGATGCAGGTGCCCTGGTTCGAGCGCCGGAACTTCAGCAGCTTGTAGACCTTCAGCTCTCCGGTCCGGCCGCGGATCGTGATGTCATCGGCCGAGACGTCCTCGACGGAGCCGGCGATATCGGTGATGACGACGTCGCCGGCGTCGACCGCGGCCCGGAACTCCACACCCGTCCCGATCAGCGGCGCGTCGGCCCGCAGCAACGGGACCGCTTGGCGTTGCATGTTTGCCCCCATCAGGGCCCGGTTCGCGTCGTCGTGCTCCAGGAATGGGATCAGCGCGGCGGCCACCGAGACGATCTGCTTCGGGGACACGTCCATGTAGTCGACCTCGTTTGGTTCGACGTATTCGACCTCGCCGCCCTTCTTCCGGACCAGGATGTGATCCTCGGTGAACTTGCCGTGCGGATCGACCGGCGTGTTCGCTTGGGCGATGACCAGCGGGTCCTCTTCGTCCGCTGTGAGGTAGTCGATCTGGTCGGTGACCCGGCCCTTCTCGACCTTACGGTACGGCGTCTCCACGAACCCGTAGGGATTGATGCGGCCGTAGCTGGACAGCGAACCGATCAGGCCGATGTTCGGACCTTCCGGCGTCTCGATCGGGCACATCCGGCCGTAGTGGGAGGGGTGCACGTCGCGGACCTCGAAACCCGCGCGCTCGCGGGACAGGCCGCCCGGCCCCAAAGCGGAGAGCCGGCGCTTGTGGGTCAGCCCGGCCAGCGGGTTCGTCTGGTCCATGAACTGGGAGAGCTGGGAGGTCCCGAAGAACTCCTTGATGGCGGCCACCACCGGCCGGATGTTGATGAGCGTTTGGGGCGTGATGGCTTCGACGTCCTGGGTGGTCATACGCTCCCGTACCACCCGCTCCATCCGGGTCAGGCCGAGCCGGATCTGATTCTGGATCAGCTCGCCGACGCTGCGGATGCGGCGGTTGCCGAAGTGGTCGATGTCGTCGACCTCGTACCCCTCGATGCCGGCGTGCAGCTTCACCAGGTACTGCACGGCCTTGATGATGTCCTCGTAGGTGAGGATCCCCTTGTGATTGGGGGCCAGCTTGTCCTTCTCGCCGCCGCCGTGGGCCAGCGAGAAGACCCGCCACCGCGGCTGCTCCCAGTCGCGGTGGTCCGGGTTGTCGTGCTCTTTCATGAGGTTCCACTTCGAGCGCAGCTGCCGCTCGGCCACGTCGGTGAGCTCGTGCAGCTTCTTGCCGAGCTTGTACCGGCCCACCTTGGCCAGGTCGTAGCGCTTGTGGTTGAAGAACAGGTTCTCGAGCAGCGTCTGCGCGGATTCCGCCGTGGGCGGCTCGCCGGGCCTGAGCTTGCGGTAGATGTCCTCCAGGGCCTCCTCGCGGGTGGCGAAATGGTCCTTGGCCAGGGTGGCCTTGATCGACTCGGCGCCGTCGAACAACTCGAGCATCTCCTCCTCGGTCCAACCGAGGGCCTTGAGGAGGACGGTCACGTTCTGACGCCGCTTGCGGTCGATGCGCACACCGACGGTGTCGCGCTTGTCGACTTCGAACTCCAGCCACGCCCCGCGGGAGGGGATGACCTTGGAGATGTAGACGTCCTTGTCGGAGGTCTTGTCGAGTTCCTTGCTGAAGTAGACGCCGGGGCTCCGGACCAGCTGGCTGACCACGACCCGCTCGGTGCCGTTGATCACGAAGGTGCCCTTGTCGGTCATCATGGGGAAGTCGCCCATGAAGACCTCCTGTTCCTTGATCTCGCCGGTCTCCTTGTTGATGAACTG
>JALYLP010000330.1 GCA_030774195.1 Actinomycetota bacterium
CGGCGAGGCTCCGCGTGGCCGGCTGGCGGTTCGCGCGCAGGATGCGGCGCGAGTCCGCCCCCGGGATCAGCCCGACGCTCTCCGCAGCCCTGCACACAGTGGAGACGCAAGGTCCGATCACCGCCGGTCAGTTGGCCGCCTATGAACACGTGCAGAAGCCGACGATGACCCGAACGATCCAGGGGATGCTGGACCGGGGGTTGGTCGAGCGGATCCCGGACCCATTGGATGGTCGCGTCAGCTGGCTGAGCGTCACCCCTGAAGGTCGCAAGTTGCTGCAGCGGTCCCGGCGGCGCACGGATGAGTTCCTTGCCAAGCGGGTCAAGAAGCTCTCCGCCGAGGAGCGTGACGTCCTCGAGACCGCGGCCACGTTGCTGGAGCGGCTCGCGGAGGGTGACCGATGAGCCCCCGGATCAGCGAAGCGTGGCGCCGGACGTTCGCGTCGGCGCGAGGCTCCCGCAACTTCCGGCTGTTCCTGAGCGGCCAGTTCATCTCGGCGATCGGCACGTGGATGACCTTCACGGCGACGTCGTGGCTCATCCTCACGCTGACCGGGAGCGGCACGGCACTGGGGATCAACGCTGCGCTGGCCTTCGGCCCGGTCCTGGTGCTAGGCCCCTGGGGCGGGGTTCTCGCCGACCGGTTCGATAAGCGGCGGATCTTGACGTTCACGCAGGGCACGGCCGCCGTGATCTCGCTCACCCTCGCGACGATCGTGTTCACCGAAGTCGTTTCGCTGTGGATGGTGTTCGCACTCTCGCTCGCCTCGGGGATCGTCACCTCCCTCGATAACCCGGCTCGGCAGAGCTTCTACGTGGAGATGGTGGGGGAGAGCACGCTGACGAACGCGGTCAGCCTGAACAGCGCGGCCTTCACCGGAGCACGCATCATCGGTCCGGCGGTCGCCGGCATCCTGATCGCCACCGTCGGGATGGCGATCTGCTTCCTGATCGACGGGATCTCCTACCTCGCGGTGCTGGCCGCGTTGCTCGCGATGCACGGCGCCGAGATGCACGTGCAGCGTCGGTCGACCCGCGAGCGCGGGCATCTGGCCGCCGGGCTGCGCTACGTTTGGGAGACCGACGCGCTCCGACGGCCGCTGATGGTGATGGCGATCGTGTTCACGTTCGTGTTCGAGTGGCAGGTCTTGGTGCCGCTGCTGGCGAACCACACGTTCCACGCGGGGCCGGGTGCGTTCGGCTTGCTCTCGGCTGCCGCGGGTCTCGGCTCGTTCGTCGGAGCGATCCTGGCGGCGAACCGCAACACGCGGCCGTCGATGCACGGCCTGGGTGTCTGGCTCGCCGCGGTCGGCGTGACGATGGCACTGGTGTCGGTCGCTCCGACGCTCCCGGTCGCGATGGCGCTGATGGTGCCGATCGGGTTCTTCGCGATGTCGTTCATGATCACGGGGAACACGATGCTCCAGTTGGAGGCCAAGCCGCAGGCGCGCGGGCGCGTCATGGCCCTGTACGGGGTCGTCTTCTTGGGTTCGACGCCGATCGGGGCGCCGCTGGTCGGCTGGCTCGCGGAGATCCTCGGTCCGCGCCTGATGTTCCTCGCGGCCGGCTCGCTCGCGGTCGTCGTCGCCGTAGCGGTCCTGTGGAGCCGATCCGGCTCCCGGAGCACCCGCGACGAGACGACCGTCGAACCGGTCGCCGCCTTGGACGAGCCCGAGGCCGCCACGGCCTGACCATCACGACGGCAGCGTTCGCGGCTCGTCCCGTTCGCGGTCGATCGTCCAGATGCCGCCTGAGTCCGGCCGGCTGACGTCCAGGACGGTCCCGTCGCGGAGGGAGAGGCGGAAGCAGCGACGGAGCTCCCGGTTCCGTTCCTCGAGCCACGTCTTCAGGACCTCCACGGACTCCTCTGCCGCTCCCCACCGGACCGCGAGCGGCCACTCCTCCGCCCGCGCCCCTTCCGAGAAGACGATGCGGACGTCGGCGATGCCCCCGATCCACCGGGGGAGGACCGGCGCCCAGGCGATGAACAGCAGGCTGACGAGCGCGACGGTGCCGTGGGTCCCGAGCGCCGGGACCAGCGGGATCACGAGGGCCGCGGCAAGGATGCGGGCGACGTTGTAGACGACGTCGTAGACCGAGAAGACGCGACCGCGGTACCCATCGGGCAGCGATCCCTGCACGATCGTGTCCACGGGAACTTTCTTCCATGCGAAGGCGAGACCGACCACGAAGCTCGCGACGAGGATCGTCCAGCCCCGGAGGTAGAGCGCGGCGCCGAGCAGGGCGAGCCCACCCACCACGAACGCGCCCGCGATGATCCGCTCCTTGCTCCACCGCTCCTCGAGCCAACCGACCGTCACGATGCCCATCAGCACGCCGACCCCGCCCGCTCCGATCACGTTGGAGTACGAGCCGACGCCCTCCTTGAACTGTTCGCGGAACACGACTGCGACGACCGTGAGGATGATCCCCTGGCCCATCGAATCGATCGAGATCGAGGTGATGGGTCCGATCGCGCGCGGGGTCCGGAAGAGCGTGCGAGCACCGTCCGTGAACTCCACGAGCACGCGCCGTATCTGATGGCGAAGGAGCTCCTCGGGCCCCGGCACGGTTTTCGGGGCCAGATCGGATCGGAGTCGGATCGCGATCCACGTCGCGGTCAGCCACGCGGCCGCCGCGACGGCGACGACCGGGCCCGAGCCCCCGGCGTCCGCGAGCTGGCCGCCGATGAAGAAGCCCACCAAGAGCGCGAGCGTCCCCCCGACCGTCGCGAGCGAGTTCGCGATCAGCAGATCGTCGCTGGGCACCAGTCGGGGCACGACGGCCGAAGCCGTGGCCAGGTAGAAGCGGTTGATCGAGATGACCGCGAGCGCTCCGACGTAGAAGGGGAGCGCGCGCGTCGTGGGGTCGAAGAGCACGAGCCCCACGAGCGCGACCTTGAGCAGCGGGGCGTACGCGAGGATATGGCGCCGCTGCCACCGGTCGATGAAGACGCCGACGAACGGACCCAGGATGGTGAAGGGGAGCGCGGTGATCAGCGCGGCTTTGAAGAGTCCGAACGTGGTGCTGTGTTGGCTGGGGTTGAAGACGACCGAGGCGAACAGCGCGACGGTGAAGAATCCATCGCCGCCCTGACCGACGATACGGATCGCGAAGAGCTTGCGGAAATCGTCACCGCGGAGCGCTATACGTGCGCGTTCCAGGGCGCCCGGAGGAGCGACCGCGGCCATGTGCCGCCGCCGCCGTCAGGCTTTCGTCGTGTCGAAGAACCGCGTCCAGTCGGCGTTCGCCGACTCGCCGTCGCCCAGGATGAACTCCTCGACCATCTCGCGCGCCATGTCGTCGCTGAACTGCACCGGCGGCGACTTCATGAAGTAGGCGGATGGACCGATCAGCGGTCCGCCGATGCCCCGGTCCCTTGCCACCTTCGCGCACCGGAGCGCGTCGATGATGACGCCCGCGGAGTTGGGGGAGTCCCACACCTCGAGCTTCATCTCGATCGTCAACGGGACATCGCCGAAGTTGCGTCCCTCGAGCCGGATCATCGCCCACTTCCGGTCCTCGAGCCACGGAACGTGATCGGACGGGCCGATGTGGATGTTCTCTTTGCTCAGCGGTTCCTCGAGCTGCGACTGGACGGCCTGCGTCTTCGAGACCTTCTTCGAGGTCAGGCGCTCCCGCTCGAGCATGTTCATGAAGTCCATGTTGCCGCCGAAGTTGAGCTGGTAGGTGCGGTCGAGCTCGACGCCGCGGTCCTCGAAGAGCTTCGCGAGGACCCGATGCGTGATGGTGGCGCCCACCTGGCTCTTGATGTCGTCGCCGACGATCGGGACACCGGCGTCGGCGAACCGCTTCGCCCAGACCGGGTCACTCGCCAGGAACACGGGGAGCGCGTTGACGAGGGCGACCTTCGCGTCGATCGCGCACTGCGCGTAATAGCGGTCGGCCTGCTCGGACCCGACCGGCAGGTAGCTGATCAGCACATCCGCCCGCACGTCCCGGAGCACCTGGACCACATCCACCTCGGGCTCGTCGGACTCCACGATCGTCTCGCGGTAGTAGGTCCCGAGCCCGTCCAGGGTCCGCCCGCGCATCACGGTGACGCCCGTCGGCGGCACGTCGGAGAATCGGATCGTGTTGTTCGGCTCGGTGAAGATGGCCTCGGATACGTCCTTGCCGACCTTCTTCGCGTCGACGTCGAACGCGGCGACGACCTCGACGTCACGGATGTGGTATCCGCCGAGCTCCACGTGCATCAAGCCGGGGACCCGTTCCGTCGGGTCCGCATCCTTGTAGTACTCGAGTCCTTGGACGAGGGACGAGGCGCAGTTGCCGAGTCCAACGATGGCGATGCGAACCGTGCTCATGCTGTGCGCTCCTTCCTGCGAAGCGTCGCGGAGGCGCGACGCCTCTGCCCCACGGGGGCGGTGATGCCGTACTTGGTGCGCTCCTGCTGGATCAATCCGGCGAGCCAAGCGATGTCCGCTTCGCTCGCAGCGCGACCGTGCTCCATCAGGGCCCGTTGGTAATCGTCCCCATCGTCGGCCGCATCCGCGATCGCAGCCTTGACGGCCTCGAGCCGCTCGGCGAGCGCGGCGCGGCGCCGGTCGAGTAGCCGGATCCGCGTTTCCGGCGGGAGGTAACGGAAGAAGGCGAGGCGGATCCGGAACCGGGCATCCTCCGCCTGCGTGTCGGACGGCGGCTCCTCGAGCAGCTTGAGGAAGAGCTGCTCGCCCGAGGCCGTGATCCGGTAGACGAGGCGCTTCCGTCCGGTTCCGGCGCTGGTGCCGGGCACCTGCTCCACCGCCGCCTCGCGCTCGAGCCGCTTGAGGGTCGGGTAGAGCGACCCGTACGACACCTTCCAGAGGCCGCCGAGTTGGCCGGTGAGCTCCCTCGAGAGCTGGTAGCCGTGCATCGGGCGCTCCTTCAGGAGGCCCAGGATCGCGAGTTCCAACATGTCCTATCTCATTTCGATATATCGAACGGGTATATCGGACCGATATATGTGTATATCACGGGTCTGGCTGACTGTCGAGCCGGGTCTCCGCAGGTCAGGGGCGTCGCGGCCGAGCGATGTAGGCAGGGAGCGCGATCCCTTCGAGGAGATCCGGCGAGGACTCCGGCGTCCCGCCGCTCGTCTCGAGCGGCAGCAGCCCGGCCCAGATCGGGAGCTCGTGGTCGGCCTCGTCATCCTTCGGCGGACCCGTGCGGACCTTCGCGGAGGCTTCGGCGATCGGGATGGCGAACAGGATGGTCTGTTTGAACTCCTCCGCCGTGGGCATCCGCGCCTCGGCCTCACGGCCGGGCAGGACGTGGTGGGTGATCGCCCTCGCCGCGGTCACCAGCTCGTCGGCGTCGGTCACCTCGCGGCCGTGTCCGTAGAGCACGACGCTCCGGTAGTTCATGGAGTGGTGGAAGGCGCTCCGCGCGAGGACGAGGGCGTCGACGATCGTGGCAACGACGCAGACCTCGGCGCCGGCGGCGACGGCCCTCCAGGCTCGAGCTGCGCGCGAACCGTGCAGGTACAACGTGTCTCCGACCCGCGCGTGGATCGTGGGAAGCGCCCGGGCGCGGCCCTCGCCGTCGGTCCAGGCGACGTGGCAGATCAGGGCCTCATCCAAGATGGCCTCGATCGTGTCGCGGTCGTACGAGGCCCGCTCGGGGAGCCGGTGGACGCGGGCGCGCTGGGTGGGAGCGTCGGGCATCCCGGGATGCTACCCGGCGGTGCTCCGGTGGTGATGCCAGATGCCGCCCTTCAAGAAATGCCGGTGTCCGTCGTGGAGGTAATCGACGTGGTCGCCGTGCTCGACGGCCTCGTGGCCGCAACCGGGTCCGTGCTCATGATCGTCGTGGTGCTCGTGCGCCTCCTCCTCGAGGATCTTCTGCACCTCCGGTTGTTCGAACGCGTCCGGGTCCTGGAAGAAAGACGGTGGGAACTGCCCCATAGGATCGCCTCCCGTCGGCCGAAGAGGCGGTCATACCACGCGGAGCTGCATCCGGCGCGCCGCGCGGTCGAGCGCGGCGAGCACCGGCCGACCGATCGCGACCACCAGCACGACGTTGCCGACCGCGCGGAACGTGTCCCACGTCAGGCCGTCGACCACGTAGAACCCGAGGTAGTGCCGCACGTTCGTCCACGCGCCGCCGCCCGGATCCCATGCGAGGGCCGAGCCGTCGGTGAGGAACGGCCAGAACCACAGCTCCATCACGAGTCCGTAGAGGTACCCGCTCGCGAACCCGAAGGCGGCGAGCCACGCGATCCGCGTTCGCCACGACCTGCCGTGGGGGAGCAGTCCCGCCCCGGCGCCGACCCACCCGACGGCCACCATCTCGAACGGCAACCACGGTCCGAGCCCGCCGACGAAGATCCCGCTCGCGAACATCCCGACGCACCCGAGCAGGAACCCGAACCCCGGCCCGAGGGAGTTGCCGGCGACGAGCACGACGATGAAGAGGGCGCTGAACCCGGCCACGAACCCGGGGAGCCGGAGCGCGACCATCGCGGCGCCCAGCACGCCGAGGAGCGCGACCGTCTTCGGGCCCAGGCCACCGCGCCCGAGCTCGAGGAACAGGAGCGCGAGCAGGATCGCGCCGAGCGCCGCCACGATCCACGGGCCGTCCGCCTGGTGGTTCTCGGCCACGTGGCTCGCGACCGATGGGATCAGGAACGGCCAGAGGAAGGCGAGCAGACCGATCAGGTTCGCGAGGACGAGCAGCGCGGTCCGCATGCCCGGGACGAGGACCGTGCGTCGTTCACGGGCCTCGGCTTCGTGGGGGCTTTCCGATCGCGTCTCCAGCCCGAGCTCCAACCGGCTGGTCACGTGAGCGCCTCCGCGACCTGCTCCGGGGTCAGCCACCCGGGCCCGAACACGCGCGTCATCTGGGGAGCGAAGACGCGGGAGTCGCCGAGCACGGATCCGGGGTCGCCGTCCGCGATCACCTCGCCGCCCGCGAGGATCACCACGCGCGTCGCGACCGCCGCCGCGAGCTCCACGTCGTGCGTTGCCACGATGGCCGATCGTCCCTCTGTGGCATGGGCGCGCACGAAGCCGATCAGGCGTTCCTTGGATGCCGGATCCAGCCCGCGGGTGGGCTCGTCCAGAGCGAGGAGCGGTGCCCCGGTGGCCGCGACGGCCGCGGTGGCGACCAGCAGACGCTCTCCCGCCGAC
>JALYLP010000331.1 GCA_030774195.1 Actinomycetota bacterium
AGGCGCTCGAGCGACAGCGCCAGGTGCGTACCCCGCTTGGTAGCGGCCATCGCGTGGATCTCGTCGACGATCACGTACTCGACCGACTTGAGGATCTCCCGCGCCCCCGAGGTGAGCATGAGGTACAGCGACTCGGGCGTGGTGATGAGGATGTCGGGCGGGTGGCTCAGCAGGCGCCGCCGCTCGCGCGCTTCGGTGTCGCCCGTACGCACACCGACCGTGGGCACGTGGGCGAGCGTCAGCCCGCCGCGTTCCGCGGCGTGCTGGATACCCGCGAGCGGCGCCCGGAGGTTCTTCTCGATGTCCACGGCGAGCGCTCGGAGGGGGGAGACGTACAGCACGGTGGTGCGCCGATCCCGGCTGGGAGGCGGGGCGGTGGTCAGCCGGTCGATCGCGGCCAGGAACGCAGCGAGGGTCTTTCCGGAGCCGGTGGGCGCCAACAGCAAGGTGTGGCAGCCCTCGGCGATCGCCTTCCAGCCCTTTGTCTGCGCATCGGTGGGTGCCGCGAACGAGCCTTCGAACCAGGCACGCGTGGCGGGGGAGAAGGCAGGCAGGGACACGTCCACCACACGCTACCGGGTAGCGCCGACGACGGAGCGGGGAGCACATGGGACATAGGTACGATGCCTCACCATGTCGGTCCGCCCCGCAGCGATCGTGTTCCTGCTGGTGGTCGCGATGTGGCCGACCGCCGCGTTCGCGCAGGTCTCCGGTTCCGAGTCCCCGGTCGACCAGGTGGTGCTGCGCGGCGACGTGGTCGTCGCCCGGGGTCAGGTGGTCGGCGAGATCGTGGTGTTCCGTGGCAGCGCGACCGTTGCCGGTGTGGCTCGCGGCGACGTCGTCGTGCTCGACGGACCGATCACGATCGCGGGACAGGTGAGCGGGGACGTGATCGCGCTCCACGGGTCGGTGCGGCTCCTCGCCACGGCGCAGGTCGTCGGGAGCGTTCGCGCAGGAGGCGACGTTCACCAGGCCGACGGCGCGCAGGTGAATGGCGGGATCCAGCGCGAGGCCCGCTTCACGCTGTCCGGTCCGCTCCACGTACTCGGTCCGCTCCTGGCGTCGGCGGCGATGGCGGTGTCGATCCTCATCGTCGCGCTCGTCCTGCTCCTGTTCGCCCCACGCGGGGTCGAGCGTGTCGCCGCCACCGGGCGCACATCCCCGTTCATATCGGCGGCCTGGGGCCTGCTGTCGGTGATCGCGCTCCCGATCGTTTCGATCGCGGCGGGAGCGACGATCCTCGGGCTGCCGCTCGCGCTCGCACTCGTGCTCGGCATCGGCCTGCTCTGGCTCACCGGGATGGCATGGGTCACGTGGGTCGTCGGGCGCGCGCTCCTGAAGGAGCCTCGATCCCGATGGCCTTCGCTCTTCGCCGGATGGGGGATCGGGTCCGCGATCGGGCTCGTACCGTTCGTCAACGTCGTCTGGTGGACCTTGGGGAGCGTGTTCGGTCTGGGGGCGATGATCGTTGCGGCTTGGCGAGCGCGCTCGACGCGCGAGCCGAGCGAACGGCAGCACGCCACCCGTCGCCAGCGCCGGGAACGTGGCGGTCGTCATCGGGAAGGACGGATCACCGTGCCGGCGGAGGTCGTCTCGTTGCCCGAGACCCCGCTCGCCGAAGATTGAGAGCGGGCGGGTACGCTCGCGGACGATGGCAAGCACCTTCCTGTTGCTCGGCTCCGGCGAATTCGAGCCGTGGACGCACGACGTGGAATCGCGCGTGCTCGTCGATGCGATCGGCGACGGAACCGTCGCGATCCTCCCGACCGCGAGCGCCACCGAGGGCGACGCCGTGTTCGATCGATGGGGGCGGATGGGGCTCGATCATTACGCCGAGATCGACCTCCCCGCCGAGGTCCTGCCGGTGAAACGACGGGAGGACGCGTTCCGCGAGGACCTCGCGGCCCGCGCCGAAGCGGCCTCGCTCGTGTACTTCTCCGGTGGCAAGCCACAGCATCTCGCGGGTGTGCTCCGTGACACGCCGATGCTCGAAGCGATCCTCCGTGCGATGGACCGTGGCGCGGTCTGGGCCGGATGCAGCGCGGGCGCGATGGTCGTCAGCCGCTCGCGGGATGGCGCGCGCGGGAGCTCGTGGCTGTTCGGTCTGGGGCTCGTCCCGCATGCGTCGTTCGGGGTCCATTGGGATCGTGCGGCGAAGATCCCCGGGCTCGCCTGGTGGATGACGTCGCGAGTGCCCGATGGGACCTGGTTCGTGGGGATCGACGAGCGCACGGCGATCCTCGGGGACGGGGAGCGCTGGGAGGTCTTCGGTCGCGGCGGGGTCGATGTTCGAGGGCCCGATCGACGCGACACCTTCGGCACCGGTCAACGGTTCACCACGCCCGGATGAGGCGCGCGGCGGCCGGCTGAGGTCACAACTCCACCCATCCCCGGCATGGATCGTCGAGCCGCGGGAACCATCGCGGCGCCCGGCGCCGTCGAACGGCGGTCCTCGCACGAAGGGGAGAGGCAATGGCCCGAACACGTACCGTCCGCCGTCTCGTGGTCGCAGGCATCACCGCCGTCCTCGTGCTCGTTCCCGTCGGGAGCGCGTTCGCGTGCGGCGCCCTCTTGGCGCCCAACGGCACCATCAGCCTGACTCGTACCACGACGCTCGCCGCGTACCACAACGGTGTCGAGCACTACATCACGTCCTTCGAATACGCCGGGAAGACGAGCGGGGACGTGGGATCGATCATCCCGCTGCCGGGGATCCCGTCGAAGGTGATCAAGGGCGGTGGCTGGACCTTGCAACGACTGGTCCTCGAGACGAACCCCCCGGTCTTCGCGGTGGACAACGCTCTCGCGGCCGCTTCAGCCGTCCCCGAGCGCGCCGTCGTGATCCTCAAGACGAAGATCGACTCGCTCGACGTCACGGTGCTCAAGGGCGGTGCGGTCGCCGTCGGCACGTGGGCGACCCAGCACGGGTTCTTCCTCCCGCCCGATGCCCCGGAGGTCTTGGATTTCTACGCCCAGAGAAGCCCGATCTTCATGGCGGTCCGGTTCAACGCGGAACGCGCAGCGAGGCAAGGAGTCCTGCAGGGCGAGGGTACGCCGGTGGACATCGTGATCCCCACGCCGAACCCATGGGTCCCGCTCCGCAT
>JALYLP010000332.1 GCA_030774195.1 Actinomycetota bacterium
AGACGTCGGACGAATACACGCCCACGTTGTCGATGGGGACGCTCAACACGCTTGCCAGCGACCCGGCGTCCCACGTCATGAGATCTCCGCCCTCGGATTCGCCAATTACCGCAGTGAGCAGTGAACCCATCGGTTGGACCCACAGGCTCCACACGCGGCGGCCGACCGCGTTCAAGCTCCGGATCGTGGGAGAGGATCGCCGCCTGGAGTCGTTGCAGCTCGGGGCCCGGCTCGATCCCGAGTTCGCCGACCAGCACCTCTCGGGCGCGCGCGAAGGCTCGGAGTGCCTCGGCCTGTCGCCCGGCGCGGTACAGCGCGACCATCAACTGGCCCCACCGCCGCTCGCGAAGCGGCTCTTCTCGAACCATGGCCTCGAGCTCGGCGACGAGCTGGCCCGGATCCGCACCGCCGAGCCTCGAGTCGACGAGGTCCTCGGTGGCCGTTCGTCGAAGCTCGTCGAGCCGATCGCCTTCCGCCGCGCCGAATCCCGTGTACCGGTAGCCCTGGTAGGCGGTGCCTCGCCACAGCCCGAGCGCCTCTTGGAGAATCGGATCGGCTTCAGCGGTTCGCCCCGTAGCGAGGAGTCGGTGTCCTTCGACCGCGAGCTGCTCGAAGCTGACCGCGTCGATCTCGTGACCGTCGCTCTCGAGCGTGTAGCCGTCCGCGCGGAAGACGATGACCTCGACGTTCGAGCCGGCAGACCGACGGGACTGGAGCTCGCGACGGAGTCGTGAAACGTAGGAGACGAGGGTTCTCTCGGGCGCCCGAGGTGGATGGTCGCCCCAAAGCTCCTCGATGAGATCGTCGACGGGCACGACCCGGCCCGCGCGTGCGACGAGGCAGGCGAGGATCGTGCGTTCCTTCGATCCAGCGATCGGCAACGGCTCCCCGCCTGCCTTCGCCACCTCGAGAGGTCCGAGGACGAGGAAACGCATAGGCGGAGGCTAACGCTGGTGACGGATCCCAGCTAGACCCGGTCTCGGCCCAGGAAGGTCTTGCTTAGTGCTACAGCAGTGCGAGAGGGGAGACTCGAACTCCCACGGCCTCTCGGCCACCGGATCCTAAGGGTGCTCGGGCCACGCTTGGATCCCGGTTCCACGGGTCGTTCCGTGTCGTCTGGTGTCGTCCTGTGGCCGCGAGTGTCGTTCCGTCGTGAGCAAGATGTGAGCAAGAGAGATCCAGGGGCATCCGGACGTGTGGGCCGGAAACGGAATGGCATCTCGGCCGGATCGGGTGGTTGAATCCGACTACCGTGGCCATCCGAACATCGCTCACCGAGCTGTTCGACCTCACGTACCCTATCGTGCTCGCGCCGATGGCGGCGGTCTCGGGTGGTGGATTGGCTTCCTCAGTGTCCAACGCAGGCGGGCTCGGGCTTGTGGGAGGGGGCTACGGCGACAAAGCTTGGCTTGATCGGGAGCTACAGATCGCCTCGGAGTCGGCGCGCGGACGCTGGGGAGCCGGACTGATCACGTGGCGGGCCACGAACGAGGCTCTCGAGCAGGTCCTGTCGTATCACCCTGACGTTGTCTTCCTGTCCTTCGGCGATGCCAGGCCTTTCGTCCCTTCGATCAAGGACGCCGGCTGCCGGCTGATCTGTCAGGTTCAGGAAGTCGAGGATGCGCGGGAGGCGAAGGCGCTGGGCGCAGACGTCATCGTGGCGCAGGGAACGGAAGCCGGGGGCCACGGGTCGGTGCGTGCGACCATGCCACTGGTGCCAGTGATAGTCGATGCGGTGGCGCCGACGCCCGTCCTCGCAGCTGGCGGCATCGGCGACGGGCGCGGGCTGGCCGCGGTCTTGGCTCTCGGAGCCGCGGGCGCGGTCATCGGAACCCGGTTCTGCGCTGCCGAGGGGTCGCTGATGCATCCGTTGGCCAAACAGAGGCTCATCTCGAGCGCGGGGAGCGAGACCGTTCGCACCCACGTGTTCGATGAAGTGCGCGGCATCGAGTGGGCCAAGCGCTACACGGGTCGTGCGCTTCGCAACGCGTTCGTCGATCGATGGCACGACCGCGATGAAGGGTTGTACGAGGATCTGGCCGAGCGGGAACGGTACCTCGCCGCGGCTGAGCAGGGTGATTTCGACACCGCCATGATCCTGGCTGGCGAGGTCGTCGACATGGTCGAGCGCGTAGAGCCGGCGAGCGAGATCCTCGAAGGGATCGGACGTGACGCCGAAGATTGGTTGCGCCGGGCCCCGTCGCTCGTTGTCTAGGCCTCCGGGTTCGGTTCGGCTCAAAGACTCAACAGATTTCGCGGGTTAGAGCGGTGCGAGAGGGGAGACTCGAACTCCCACGGCCTCTCGGCCACCGGATCCTAAGGTTGCTCGGGCTTTGCACGAACTCCCGGTATACGTGCCGTTCCGTGTCGCCTTGTGTCGTCCTGTGCCCGCAGGTGTCCCCCTGTCGTAAGCAAGATGTGAGCAAGGCAGAACTCGTGACCGGGGCCGTATCTCGAGGGCGGCTAAAGAACGCCTCGATCACAGCGTGGCAGCGCGAAGGTATCGAGGCAAGTTCGCGTACGCGGTCGCTATTGGCGACTACGGCCTCGGTGGCGAGCTCGATCCGGCTGTTTCGCCAACCACTCGGTAGAGACGCCAACGCTCGGGCACGCCCTTGAGATCGTGCTCCCCGTCATCTTCGAACCCGAGACCGCTGCCGGCGACCAGATCCCGGACCGTCGACGTGACCAGGATCTCGTTCGGTCGGGCGATCGACGCCACGCGCGCTCCGATATGGACCGCGATACCTCGCACGTCGCCTCTCGAGACCTCGACCTCGCCCGTGTGCACGCCGGCTCGGACCTCGAGACCCAGCGACCGCACGGCGTCGATCGCGGATTGCGCGCACCGGACCGCCCGCGCGGGGCCGTCGAAGATCGCGAAGAACCCGTCTCCCGCTGTGTCGATCTCCCGACCGCGGTACTTCGCAAGCTCGGCTCGAACCATGGTCTGGTGCGACGCGAGTAGCTCCTTCCACCGTGAGTCGCCGAGTTCGGCGGCACGCTCCGTCGATCCGACGAGGTCGGTGAACAGGATCGTCGCGAGCACGCGCTCCGATGACGTCCCCCCTTTGACGCCGGTGACGAAACCCTCGACCTCGTCGATGAGCGCGTCTGTGTCGCCGACCCACGACGCGAGATCGCGTCCGGGGACCTCGGCGAAGCGCGCACCTCCGATCTGGTCCGCGACCCAACGGGCGACCTGCGACCGGTCGTACGGAGTTTCGGATCGCGTGAGCACGAGGGTCGGCACCCTCACGGTCGGGAGCACCGCCCGGATGTCGGTGTCCAGCCACATCTGCATCATCGCCACAGCCGATCCCGGACTGGCCGACAGCTGGAGGTACCTTGCCCAGCGCTTGACCTCCTCCTCGTCGTTCGCCACCGACGGCGCCGCGAACTCGTAGTCCTCTCGCGCCGCTTCGATGCCCCAACCCCGATCCCACAAGGCCATGCGTTCCTCGAGCCGGGCTCGTCCGTCCCCCTCGTCGCGTCCGAACGGGTAGTCGTCCGTGCGGAACAACCTCGGGGTGAGCGCGTACACGGAGAGCGATTCCACGCGCTCCGGGTAGCTCGCCGCGAACAGGACGCACAGCTCGGCTCCATCCTCGTCGCCGAACAGGTGGGCTTTGCGGATATGCACCGCGTCCATCACAGCGGTGAGGTCCTCCATCTGCGTCTCGAGGGGAGGGAGTTGACCCGGCGGGAGCCGATCGGAGAGTCCGGTCCCGCGGTGGTCGATCACGACCACGCGAGCGAACCGGGCCAGTCGATCGAGGATGTGTGCCATGCCGGGCAGCTCCCAGTTGAGGAGCACGTTCGAGATGAACCCGGGGACATAGACGAGGTCGCGGGGGCCTTGTCCGAAGACCTGGAACGCGATGTGGGTTCCATCCGTCGTCTTCGCATAGCGAACCTCAGGGATCTCCACGAGCCGTATGGTCGTTCGCCGCGAGGCCGACCCGCAAATCCCAGACAGCTCCCATGACCACATGGGGGGTGTCCCTGCCGATACCGGGAGCACGTGGGACTACGTGTCGTCCCGTGACGACGGTGGCGTCCGTACCCGCGTCATACAATTTCGAAGGATGGGGGACGATAGGAGCTCTGACGCCGCCGCTGGAGAAGCGACGAGCGTCCGCACCTTCTTGATCGCCGATCTGCGCGGGTACACGCGCTACAGCGATGAGCATGGCGACGAGGCAGCTTCGGCGCTTGCGCGCAGGTTCGCCGCGATCGCGAGCGACGCGGTGAGTGCGCGAGGGGGCGAGGTCATCGAACTTCGCGGCGACGAGGCCTTGTGCGTCTTCGCGTCCGCGCGGTCGGCGGTGCGCGGAGCCGTGGAGTTACAGAGGCGTGCCCGCGAGAGAGTCGAGGGCGAGCCCGCACTTCCACTCGGGGTCGGCATCGGGCTCGACGCCGGCGAGGCGGTCGCGACCGCGGGAGGCTATCGTGGCCGTGCGCTGAACGTCGCTGCTCGGTTGTGCAGCCTCGCCAAGGGGGGCGAGATCCTCGCGAGCGAGACCGTCGCCCACCTGGCCGGGCGGGACGACGAAGTGCGCTACGCGCCGCGGCGACCCACTGCGGTCAAGGGTATCGCCGAGCCGATCCGGTTCGTCGAAGTCCTCCCGACGGTCGAGCTTGCTCCCCCGCCTCCTCTACCTCGGTCGCTCAAGCCCCGTAACTCGCGGCGGGGAACGGCGCTCCTGGTGGCCGCGGCCGTCCTTCTCGCTGCGGGCGTCCCTGTAGCCGCCATCGAGTTGCGCGATGGCGGCGCCACGGATCCGGCCACGATTCGGACGATCGCATCCGACCGTTGCGGTCCCCTTCGTTACGCAGGCGCGGGTTCGCCGCAGCTGTTGATCGCGGCCGACCTTCCGCTCCAGCCGGGGGCGCTCGCGATCTCGACTCCGATGGTCAACGCGATGACGCTCGCGCTCGCGCGCCGCGGGTACAAGGCCGGCCCCTACCGTGTCGGCCTGCAGGTGTGCGACGACGCGGCTCCCGGCACCGTCGGCTTCGACCCGAGCACGTGCACGGCCAACGCCCACGAGTACGTCAACAACCCGAGCGTGATCGCTATCGACGGGCCGTTCTCCTCCGGCTGCGCCGTGCAGGAGATCGCGATCTTGAACGGAGCACCGGGGGGTCCTCTCGCTGTCGTGAGCCCGTCGAGCACGTACGTCGGCCTAACGCGGCCCACGCTCGCGGAGGGTTCGGACGAGCCCGGCGTTTACTACCCCACCGGGCAGCGCAACTTCGCGCGCGTCATCCCGGCCGACGACGTGCAAGCCGCCGCCGACGCGATCGTTGCCCGGAGACTCGGCGTCAAACGCGTATACGCCCTAGACCAGGGCGACGTTCCTAGCAAGTTGTTCGTCGCGTACTTCATCCGTGCGGCGCGGAGGCTCGGGATCGGGATCGCGGGCCGTCGGGCCTGGGATCCGGGGACGAGCAGCGACGGCCCGCTCGCCACTTCGATCGCACGAACCGGCGCCGACGGCGTCTTCCTCGCAGTCCCATCATTCCCCCGCAGCATCCGGCTGCTGACCGACCTCCGCGCGCGCCTGGGCAGCGCAATTCGATTCATGGCACCAGACGTCTTCGATCCCCAAACGGCGTTGCTTGCCGGCGCGGCCGCCAAGGGCATGACGATCAGCCAGCCCGGCCCGACGAACGACCACCTCGGCACGGAGGGCAAGCAGTTCGTCGCGTCCTACTCGAAGATGTTCGACGCCGAGCCGATTCGCGACGCGGTCAGCGCAGCTCAAGCGATCGATGTTCTGCTCGACGCGATCGCCCGCTCCGACGGCACGCGCGCATCGGTGACGATGAACCTGTTCAACACGGATATCTCGAACGGGATCCTCGGTAGCTTCTTCATCACACCCACTGGCGACACAACGCTCAACGCCGTCGCGATCTACCGGATCGTCGGCGGCAAGGTAACGAACTTTTCGAACGTCGTCGTGCCGGATGCGCTCCTGGCACCGGACTAACGGCCATGCGGTCGAGAGGAGCCCGATACCGAGCGAGATGAAGCCGAACATGCCCGTGCCAAGGCGTCGGCATCAAGGGGCGCACGCAAGAACCACCCAGCCACAGATCCCAACGCTTCGTTCCGGGCTGCCTGCAAGTGCCGACCTGGGGCCTTGAGTTCGAGCAGACAACGGAAGAACCGAAGCTGAAGGCGGGGTGGATGCCATCGGACTGAGTATCCGGCGCCATTCTGGCGTGAGCGATCCGTGAGCAGAATCAATCCCGTGGCCAGCTGCGGAGCCCGTCCACATCGCGTCTCCGCTGGTCAAAGAGGTGCGAGAGGGGAGACTCGAACTCCCACGGCCTCTCGGCCACCGGATCCTAAGTCCGGCGCGTCTGCCAGTTCCGCCACTCTCGCGTGATGCTCGATCGCTCGCATGCTCCCACGTCAGGGCCAGGGTCGGTTGCTACGATGCTCCGCCAATGGCTTCACCCAGGATCGGTCGGGCGCTGCATGTGCTGCTCGTGGCGCCTCTGATCGTTGCCACCTCATGCGTCTTCGGCTCGAAGAGCTCAGCCTCGGGAACACCCACCACGTCCTCGGCGTCGACCTCGGCCGGGGGCTGCCTGCTGCAGACCGACCCCGCGGTCAGTGGTATCCACGGCAACCAGTTCGCTGCCGTCGCGGGCTCCGGCCCGGACAACTATTGGGCCGTCGGGACCCACTTCGAGGTGACTAAGTCGGGGCCATTGGCGCAGCACTGGGACGGTTCGTCGTGGGACACCGCGATGGCCGGAGGGAAGAAGTTCCACGGTATGCAGCTGAACGACGTTGGGGCGCTCGCTCCGAACGACGTCTGGGCCGTCGGATTCTCCTACGGCGGCGCCAGCTCGATCCACTGGGACGGCACGTCGTGGTCGGAGCTGCCCGGGGCCCGGGGCCACCCGGGCAGCATCTTCCTGGGGCTCGCCGCCGTCTCCCCGACCGAGATCTGGGCGGTCGGGAAGGCGTCGGGCGCCGGCGGATACGACGTGCCGATCATCGAGCGTTCGGATGGTTCCTCGTGGACCACGGTCGCCGCTCCGGTGCCCGATGGGATCGCCTCGGGATTGCGCGACGTGTCGGCATCGGGAGCGCGCTCGCAGTGGGCCGTTGGTTGGACCGTGGACAACGACAAGGTCTTCAGACCGTTCGTCGAACGGTGGGACGGCCAGCGATGGACGATCGTGGCCGTCCCCCATCCCGATGCGGATGCGCTCCTGTCGGGGGTCGCGGCCGTGGGACCGGACGATGTGTGGGCGGCCGGCTGGTCATGGCGGGGTGACGCGACGAGGAGCCTCACCCTTCACTGGGACGGGCGGACCTGGTCCCGGGTCCCGTTACCGGGAAGGGACGGTGAGACGGCTCGGCTCGCCACCGTCACGGCCACCGGCGATCACGTCGGGGTCGCGGGCCAGGCGCCGGATCAGGACGGGATCCTCCAACCGGTGGCGTTCACGCTCAGCGGCAGCACGTGGGTCGACCAGGCCGTCGCGATCGAGCCGAGCGGGGGAGGGTTCCAGGGACTGATCTTCCTCGGCGACCAGGGGATGGTCGCCGTGGGGAGCCAGCTGGCTGCCGACGGGTACGGCTCGCTCGTCCAGAAGGGCTGCTAGGGGCAACTTCGCTGGTTGAGCATCAGGGGCGGCTGCGGTGCGCCGCGGAAGTTGAAGGCCGACATCATGTCGTTGGCCTGCGCGTCTCGATCGGTCAACGACGGCAGGTCGAAGATCGTCTCGATGAACTTCATGACCGAGGCGAAGTCCATCTGGTCGTGGTCGACCACGCCGCGCTTCGCGAATGGCGAGATCACGATGGCGGGCACCCGGGGTCCCAAGCCGTAAAGGTCGAGGTGCGGCGGCGGCACGTGGTCGAAGAACCCGCCGAAGTCATCCCACGTCACCACGACCGCTGTCGAGCTCCAATACTTCGAGCTCATCAGTGCGTTCAGCGTGTCGACCAACCAGTTCTCGCCTTGGCAGATGCTGTGCGGGGGATGGTCCGACAGCGGAACCGGCGGTGTGAGCCAGGACACCTGGGGCAGCCGGCCGGCCTGGATGTCGGTCACGAACCGCGTGTTCGGAATCACGTTCCGATACATGGACGAGAATCGGATGTGGCGGATCTCGCGGAGCGGCTGCACCCACGTCGTGTTGCCTCGGTACTCCTTCCAGGTGATCCCCTTCGCTTGGAGGAGGTCGGGCAACACGCGCACATCCGTGCACGGGAAGCGGAGGCGATAGTGCAGCTTCACCGCCGTCGCGCCGGTCGGTCCTTGCTCCTCCAGGTGGAAGATCTGGTCGCGCTCCTCCTTCTTCATGCGCGCGAACGAGTAGGCAACCTCGAAGGGGTCGTCGCAGAACTCCCGCTGTTTCAAACCGAACTGCCCGGGACGAGCGCAATCGACGAAGCGATCCGACTGTGCCGCGTAGTTGAAGAAGTGCTCGATGCACGTCGGCCCGTACTCGGAGCTGAAGAAATCGTCGGCGAGCACGAACCGCCGCGCGTACGCCCAGTAGTTGGGGATGTCCTGCTCTTGGTACTGGACGTAGCCGGCATCGCGGAAGCAATCCATCTTGCCACCGTCGATCACCTCGACGCCGTCGGAGAAAGCGTGCGGAAGATCAGCGACCAAGTCCGGTGCGTGTCCCAACTGCACGGTGGTGCCGTCGCAGAGCGTGCCCTGGGTCGCACCGTTGGCGCCGGGGAACTGGCCGAACAACGTGTCGAAGGTCCTGTTCTCCTTCACCAGGAAGATGACGTGCTTGATCTTCGACCGAGCGAGCTTGACGGTGGCGCTGTCCGTGGTCTTCGCGAGGAAGGGCGGCGTTGTCTCCGTTGGCGGCGTCGACGCGCCCTTGCCGGGCTGAACCAGCTCCACGGCGGCCGCGATCGCGAACGTCGCCACCAGGATCGCAACGAAGCCGGCGCGCGCTCGTCCTCGCTTCGCGTGCCTGGAGGGTCGCTCAGCGTCGGACATCCGGGCGATGATACAGAAGCCCCTGATGCCGCCAGACGGCATGTTGCTACCCTCAATCTCCATGCCTGTTCCAGCCGAGGACGCCGCGGCGACGCACGAGCCACCGACCTCGACTGCCCTCCCCGACCAGCCGGACGTGGTGGTCCCGGAAGCGGAGGGAGATGACCGGGCGCGTCCCTCGATGGTCGACCGTGTGGTCGGCCGCGCGCGCCGGCTCCGCGGGTGGCAGCGTGGGCTGATCGCGTTCGTCCTCTACCTGATCGTGGCCGTGGCTGTCTGGGCGAGCCCGATCCTGACGCGATTCAACGAGCGCTATCTGGGCGACGGGTACTGGGACGCGAAGTTCTACCAGTGGTCGGTCGGATGGATGCATTGGAGCATCGCGGATCACGCGGATCCGCTGTTCACGCACAAGCTGTTTCCGCCGGACGGGACGAGCCTCGCGTGGTCCGCCTTCGATCCGGCGGGCGGCCTGGCGATGTATCCGATCCGCTCCCTGTTCGGATCGCTCGTTGCGACCAACACGTTGCTGGTCCTCGGGTCCGCGCTGGCGTGCTGGGCCGCCTACCTCGTCTGTCACCGGGTCACGGGTGCGTTCTGGCCCTCCCTGGTCGGTGGGTACTTGTTCGGGTTCTCGGAATACATGGTGGGTCAGCTCCACGGTCACGTGAATCTGGTGCTGATCTTCCCGGTCCCGATCGCCGTTTACCTGGTGATCAGGCTCGTCGAGGGGTCCCTGGGACGCGTCGCGTTCCTGGTGCTGATGACCCTGACCCTCGTCACGTTGTTCCTCTTCTCGACCGAACTCTTCGCGACGACCGCGTTCTTCGGGTCGATCGCGTTCGTGATCGCCATGGTCGCTGCGCGGAAGAGCTGGCGCCGGGTCCTGGATGCAGCGGTCCTGACCTTCGGCGCGTTCGTCGCGTCGGCGGCGGTCCTCACCCCGTACCTGATCGCCGCCGTGCAGAACGAGCGGCCCGACGCGGTCCACGACCTCGCCGCCGCGTCGGCCGACGCTGCGAGCTTCGTCGTTCCCCGGAACGTCACGCTGCTGACGACGGCGACCACCGATCGGTGGAGCTCCATGTTCCTCGCGAAGTCGGTCGAGGACGCCGGGTACGTTTCGGTCGCGTTGGTCGTGATGCTCGCGTGGTTCGCGATCAGCGAGCGCCGACGCACGGGGACCTGGGGGCTGCTCGCGTTCATCGCGATCGTCTCGATCGCGGCCATCGGGCCGGTCCTGCACATGCTGGGGTCGCCGTCGATCGGGATGCCGTGGGGACTCGTGCAGCACCTTCCGCTGATCGGCAATGCGATCCCCGCCAGGTTCCCGGCGTACTCCGCGATCGCGGTCAGCGTCGTCGCTGCGGTCTTCCTGGCGCGAGCCCCTTCAAGGACGGCGATCTTCCGCTGGGCCCTCGTCCTGCTCGGCGTGGTGCTCCTGTACCCGAACGTCGGTGGGATCGCCCACGTCCCGCAGAACGTTCCGACGTTCTTCACGAGCGGCACGTATCGCAGCGTCATCCAACCCGACGAGGTCGTGTTCGCGATCCCGAAGGAGAAGGCCGGCGAGATGCTCTGGCAAGATGCCGCGGACTTCGATTTCCGGCTGGCGCAGGGCTACCTCGGGCCGCTCCCCGCGACCTACGCCGGTGAGCCGCTGAACAAGGGGCTGTACGCGAACCAGTACGCAAGCCCCAGCCCGACCGTCCTGGCCGCGTGGTTGAACGAGCGTGGTGCGACCGCAGTTGTGCTTGCCGATCCCGTTCGAGCGCAGTTCGAACCGATGCTCCGCTCGGTCGGCGCTCGTGTCGCGTACCAGGGCGGGGGCGTGTCCGTGTGGCGCTCGCCGACCCCCACGTGGGCGGCGAGGCCGCCTGGGTAGATGCGTATGATTGAACGCTTGGACGCGCCCACCTATTCGCTCGTGATCCCGGTCTTCAACGAGGAGGAGTGTCTCTCCGAGTTGGTTGGCCGACTCCGGGCATTGATGGAACGGCTCGACGGTGCGACGGAGGTGGTGTTCGTCGACGACGGGAGCCGCGATCGGAGCTATGAGCTGATCGCGGCGGCCTGCCGCGAAGATCCCCGGTTCCGGGCGATCCGGTTCTCCCGCAACTTCGGTCACCAGATGGCCATCACGGCGGGATTGGACTTCGCGGCCGGCCAAGCGGTGGTCGTCATGGACGCCGATCTCCAGGACCCGCCCGAGGTCGTGGTCGATCTCGTTGCGAAGTGGCGGGAGGGGTGCGACGTCGTCCACGCGGTCCGCGAGGACCGAGAGGGTGAGTCGGCGTTCAAGCGGGCGACCGCGTCGGGGTTCTATCGCTTGCTCGCGAAGATCGGCGACGTCCACGTCCCCGGGAACGCCGGTGACTTCCGGCTCATGGACCGCAAGGCGCTCGAGGCGTTCAACCAGATGCGCGAGAACAACCGTTACATCCGGGGGATGTTCGGCTGGATCGGGTTCCAGCAATGCACGGTGCCTTACGCGCGTTCCGCCCGGTTCGCGGGGACCACGAAGTTCCCGCTGCGCAAGATGATGAAGTTCGCGTTCGACGGCATCATCAGCTTCTCCAGCGCGCCCCTGCGCCTCGCGCTTCGCGCGGGGTTCATCCTGTCGGCGCTCGCGATCACCGCTGGCATCGTCGCGATCGTCCTCAAGCTCTCGGGGGCCCTCGAGGTTCCCGGGTGGACCTCGATGATCTTCGCCGTCACGTTCCTGGGCGGTGTGCAACTGCTGACGATCGGCGTGATGGGCGAATACATCTCCCGGATCCACGACGAGGTACGCGGGCGACCACTCTACCTGGTGAGCGAGACACGGGGGTTCGAGCGATCCGTCCGGAACGGCAGCCAGCCGGCGATGGACCACGTCGTCGCCCTCCGCGAGGATCCGAGCGAAGACCTCCCCTCACTGCCCCCTCGATGAGCCGCGACTTCGACGACTACCGGCACACCTACCGCGACGAGGTGCAGCGGTCGATCGCCTTCTCCGGTCAGGACGTCGGCTTCTTCACCGACGTGAAGGCTCGGTTGCTGTGCGAGCTCGCGGAGCGAGCGTTCGGGGAGATCGGCTCCCTGTCGGTGCTCGACGTGGGATGCGGCGTGGGGCTCACGGACGATGCGCTCAAGGGTCGGTTCGGCCATATCAACGGCGTGGACGTCAGCGAGGGCGCCGTCGCCGAAGCCGCCGCGGCCAATCCGTGGGCGGAGTACGCGACCTACGACGGACGAAGCCTGCCGTTCGAGGATGGCCGCTTCGATCTGGCGTTCGCGATCTGCGTGCTGCACCACGTCGACCCGCCGGATCGACCCGCGTTCGTGACCGAGGTCGCCCGCGTGGTACGCCCGGGCGGACTCGTGGTCGTGATCGAGCACAACCCGATGAATCCGCTCACCAGGAAAGCCGTCGCGAGGTGTGACTTCGACGAAGGCGTCCAGCTCGCTCCCCGGAAGGAAGCCCGCGCGTTGTTCGCATCTCGCGCGCTGCAGCCGGTCGAGCACCCGTACATCTTGTTCTTCCCGTGGCGAGGGAACGTGCCCCGCCGGGTCGAGCGATGGCTGACCTGGTTGCCCTTCGGCGCCCAGTACATCGTGGCCGGGCGGAAGGCCGGCGCATGAACGCGCGGACCCCCCGGCTGATGACCTTCGCCGTGCCGCTCGTTCTG
>JALYLP010000333.1 GCA_030774195.1 Actinomycetota bacterium
CTCGTCGGAGTCACTGCCATCGACCCGATCAAAGTGACCGAATACTCGATCGTGCTCTCCGCCGCCGCGCTTCCGCTGACGTACTTCCCGATTCTGATCGTCGCCAACGACCGCACCTACATGGGTGACCAGATCAACGGACGCATCACCAACACCATCGCGAGTTTCTACATGGTGATCCTGACCCTCGTCGCACTCGCGACGATCCCACTCATGATCGCCACGAAAGCAGGATCATGAACCTAAAAGACGCGCCAGCAGGGCGTCGCCTGTGGGCCGGCCTCGAGCTTCTCGACCACCAGATCGTCGATCCCGATGGACACATGGCCGGCAAGGTCGACGATCTTGAGCTGCAGATCTCTGACGAGCCGGGAGCGCTGCCCGTCGTCACCGCGATCCTCTCAGGCCTCGGCGCGCTCGCTGACCAGATCGGCGGCGAAGCCGGAAAATGGATGATGTCGATCGAGCAACGCATCACGCATCCGGACGCGCCTGGAACCGCAACGATCGCGTTCGGGGTCATCAAACGCATCGGCGAACACGTCGAAGTCGCCGTGAACCGCGAACAACTCGACAGCTACCGAGCCGAGCGATGGGTACGCGACGTGATCATCGACAAGATCCCAGGAGCAGGCGATGCGGCTGAGTGAACTCCTGGGCCAAGAAGTCGTGACGACGTCGGGCAGACGCCTGGGTAAGGTTCACGACGCGCTCCTCATCCAAGACGGCCCAATCGCCTCCGAGACCGGCGCATATTTCCGCCTGCACGCCCTCGCGGTCGGACAGCGATCCGTAGGCACCCGCCTCGGCTACGCCCAGGGCCACGTCGAGGGACCCCGCCTGCTCAAGTGGTTGTTCAGATCCAAGTTGGTCCTCGTCCCTTGGACCGCGATCGTCACCCGCGAAGAACACCGCATAGTCGTGTCCGACGAACTCGCACCAGATACGGGCTGACTACCGAGCACATCGGCCGATTCTTCCGGCACGAACCACCAGGCGCCCTGGACCCAAGGACGCCCACACCTTCGGCGGTTCCCAGCGCGATGGCGAGGGACGGGTACCCGAACAGTCGTGATCGGGTCGGGATGCGCATGATGAGCGCGGCCCCGATCACGAGAGCCGCGACGACGAGCCCGGCGGTGAGACGGTTGGCGAGCTTCTGGACGCCGCGCATGATGTCCTGCTCGTCGATGCCTTTGACGTTGAGTGTGAGCTCACCCTCCGCGAGCGCGTCCATGACCTTGTTCACCTGTCCGGGGAGACGCTCCGCGAACTCCTTCGCGTCCATCACCGCGGTGATCACCGTTCCCGGCAAACCGCGCGCAAGAGTTTTCGTTGCATCAGCTCTGCACCATGTCGCTGAATGGCTGCGTTCGGATCAAACGCCGGATCGAGGACGCGGGCGACTTCATCGAGATTCAACAACGCCTTACCCAGCATCGTCAGCTCGGGCGGCATTCGTAGCCCGCAGGTGCCGGAGAGGCGCGTCAGCTCACCGACAACCGCACCGGCCTGGAGGTCGCGCATCGCAACGGCTTGGTTGCGCCCGATGAGCTCTGCCGCCCGGCGACGGAACTCGTCGCCGTCGTAGCTCTCCAACTTCTGCCCGATCGCGATGGCAACGCCGGCCGCGTCGTGACCGTGACCCTCACTCACGGCCAGGAGGAGCTTGACGAGGTTGTCTTGCATCTCGGGCGCAACGCGGGCGACCATGCCCAGGTCGAGAAGTGCCAGGCGACCGTCGTCGGTCAGGCGCACGTTGCCAGGGTGGGGGTCGGCATGGAAGAACCCGTCGAGGAGGATCTGATCGAGGTAGGCGGAGAACAGCTCCTCGGCAGGCTCGTGGCCGTCGACCTCGAGTAAGGCCAATGGCCCGAGTGCGCCGACGTTGCGTCCCGCGACGTAGTCCATGGTGAGCACGACGCCGGTCGTGTAGTCGGCGATGGGCTGTGGCACGACGATCCGTGTATGACGTGTCAAGTTCTGGCCGAGCGTCACGAGGTTTTTCGCCTCTTGTTGGTAGTCGAGCTCAGCCATCAGCGAACGACGGAACTCCGCGACCATGTCGGCGAAACCGAGCTGGCGTCCCGTATGCGTATGGGCATCGGCAAACAGCATGGGCGCCGCCCGGACATCTGCGACGCCCGCTGGCAGCCTCTTACGGGCGGACTCTTCAAATCGGCGCTCTGAGCACAGCGAGAGGCTAGTTGAATCGCCCTGGGTTTGATGGAGGCTCGGGC
>JALYLP010000334.1 GCA_030774195.1 Actinomycetota bacterium
CGCTGCTCGCCGCTCGCAACTTGCCGATCGTGTTCGAGGACGACGTCTCCGGGCTCGTCGCGCGAGCCCTACACGATGGGAAGATCGTGGCGTGGTTCGAGGGGCGCATGGAAAGCGGCCCCCGTGCTCTCGGGGCACGCTCGATCCTGATGAGCCCGCTCCGCGCGGAGAACAAGGACGTCATCAACCAGCGCGTCAAGTTCCGCGAAGGCTTCCGTCCTTTCTGCCCCTCGATGCTCGCCGAGAAGTCGGACGACTATCTCGTGAATCCTCGTTCCGAGCGCTTCATGATCACCTCGTTCTCGGTCACACCGGCAAAACGCGAAGCGATCCCCGCCGTCGTTCACGTGGACGACACGGTCCGCCCCCAGACCGTGGAACGTGCCGCCAATGAGCGCTATCACGAGGTCATCAAGCGGTTCGGCGAGCTCTCCGGGGAGAGCGTCGTGCTCAACACGTCGCTCAACGTGAAGGGTGAGCCGATCATCTGCCACCCGCGGGAGGCGATCCGGGCGTTCTTCGACACCGGTTTGGATTGCATGGTGCTCGGGAATTACGTGCTATCGAAGGATCCAACCTAGTGAAGGCCTCCACCCTGTTCACGACGAGCTGGGACGACGGAAACGCGCTCGACGTCAGGGTGGTCGGGCTCCTGGAAGGCCTCGGCCTCACGGGGACCTTCTACGCATCGACCGGCGAAGGTGGGGTCCGCACACTCGACGACGACGCGCTCGCCCGGATCGGCGCCGCGCACGAGCTCGGCAACCACGGCCGGACGCATACCCCGTTCACGCTCCTGTCGCCGCGGCAGATCGAGGACGAGCTCGAGTGGGGCAAGGCTGAGCTGACTCGATTCGGTCGCGTCGCTCCCCTGGTGGCACCGCCCAAGGGCAAGATGAACGATCAGGTTACGCGAACCCTCAAGGGGCTGGGCTACGGGATCCGCGCCGCCCCGCTGATCGGGACGGACGCGCAGCCTCCGGGATGGATCGAGCCCTCGTTCCACTTCTTCCCGTTCCGCTGGTCCGAGTTGCTACGCAACACGGCGCGCCGGAGGCTGCTGCCCGCGACTCCCTTGGTCATGGCGTGGGCGCGCGGCGGCGCGTTCCGCGACCGATCGGTTCGCCTCCTCCGTGTGGCGGCGCGGCACCTACCGTGTGTGCACGTCTGGGGGCACTCGGCGGACCTCGAGCGGCTGGGCCTGTGGGGGGCGCTCGAAGAGGTGCTCGAGGCGGCCGCCGCCCTGCGGATGAGCCCGGTAACGAACGGGCAGCTCCTCGAGGCGGCGGGGAGGCGGTGATGGCACAGACTTCCGGGATCCTCGACCTCTCGACCCAGCGGCGGTTGGGCGTGGTTGCGGTTCACGGTCGAAAGTCCGACGCCTACAGGCTCTCGCGATCGCTGGTTCTGGTCCTCATGCTCGTCGTCGCCGACTACTCGGGCGTCCTGGATACCGGGTCCTCAGTGCGATACCTGGTCTTGTTGCCTCCCCTGGTTGCGGTGCTCTTCGGATGGTCGTCGGTCCGATCGTCCTTGGTCCGCCGCACGACGTTCTCGGATCGGCTGCTCCTCGTCTTACTCGGATGGGGACTGGCGGGGTCCGTCCTCGGGAAGGCGTTTCTCGGAACCGAGACCTCCGCACTGCCGATCTTCTTGCCGATGGCTCTCGGCCTGCTCCACGTCTGGGCGATCCAGTGTCCGACGGACGCTGAGGCCCGGACGCTCCTGCGGCGGATCTCGCTGGTCGGGCTCGTTTACGTCGGCATCCACGCCCTAGCGAGCTCGGGACTGATCGCGGCGCTCACCGCGGGCGGCTCCTACAGGCATCCGAAGGCGTTCCTGATCGCTCTGGCCTTCGCCGGCGCTCTGCTCACGCGTCGGCGTGGTCGCTTCGTCCTCCTGTGTGTGCTCGCCGGCGTGATCTTTCTCGAGTACCCGGCCGCCACCTACGTCGCCGTGGCGGTGGCGACCGCGACTACCCTCTTCGTGACCCGCCCTCAGGCGACCCCCGGCCGCGCGTACGTGATCGGCGTGATCGTGGTCGCGGCGACGGTCCTCGGATTCCTCAACCTCGCAAGGACCGGCGCCCTGGTGGAGGGCTACTTCCAGGACGTCGGGAAGCAGAGCAACGTGGACACGAGGCTGGACCTGTGGCGACAAGGGATCCAGGAAGTGGCGTCGTCGCCGCTGGTCGGCAGCTCGTTCGCCGGTGAGATGACCGTCCCCGTTTCCCTGGACGGTCGCGTCTTCGTGCAGCTCGCGTTGCACAACGACTACCTGGAGCTCGCCCTCGGCGGGGGCGTCGCGGCGTTGGCGCTCTTCCTCGGGTGGGCGATCGCGACGAACGTCATGGTGGTACGGCAGCAGGGGATGCTCTGGCGAGCGGGGCGACGAGAACATGCCACGCTGCTGCGGGTCCTGCTCGTTGCCTTCAACTCGTGGATGTGCGTCGCCCTTTTCAATCCACTCCTCCAGAGCGTCGGAACGTCCGCAGCGTTGTTCGCGATCTACGGCCTGATGATGCTCGCCGCCGTTCCCGCCCCTCAACCGGATACGGCGATGGTATGACGGGTACGACGTGGGGTCCTCGGCTCGGGGTCGCCGCCGTGGCGATGCTACTCATCGGGTGCGCGTTGGCCCCCGACCGCGCGCCCCCGGCCCCCGATGAGCTTGCCCACACCGTCCATGGAGCGTCGACGGATGCGGGTACGACCCCGATCCGGACCGTTCACGTCGACCGGAACGATCCGCAAGCCTCCGACGACAACCCGGGCACGGCCGGCAGACCCCTCGAGACGATCGGCAAGGCCGCCGCCCTCGCCCAAGCGAACCAGCGAGCCGGGATAGGTACGAGGGTCGTCATCGACCCGGGTGTCTACAGGGAGTCGATCGAGCTGACCGGGGACGGCGCGGAGACGGCTGCCCCGATCATCTTCGAGGCCTCCGGCGAGGGTGTCGTGGTCTCCGGGTCCGACGTATGGGGAGGTTGGCAGAAACAGGCGGGTGACCTCTTCGCCCACGCCTGGCCTTATCGATGGGGGCTCGCTCCCATCCCGCCCGAGTGGCAGGAGATCGCGGACGCACTCACCGAGAATGTCATGGCGCGCCGAAGGGAGATGATCTTCGTCGACGGTAGGTCCCTGACACAGGTCCTGTCTCGCGACGAGCTCTTCACTCAACCCGGCAGCTTCTACGTCTCTGAGGAGGAGGGACTTGTCTTCCTGCGGCCGCCGCTAGGAGTGCCGATGGGGACAGCCAAGGTCGAGGTGGCCGTCCGTCCCCACCTGTTCCTGTTCGAGGGGATGAGCAACGTGACCGTCCATGGGCTGACGTTCACTCACGCCAACACCCAGTTGAACGCGGGCCATGCCCTCGCGTTCGTCGACGGGTCCTCCGACATCCTCGTGGAGGACTGCAGGATCATATGGAACAACACGAGCGGCATGGGATTCGCGAACGATCGCGACGTGACCGTCCGTCGGAACGTGGCGAACCACAATGGGATCGGAGGCTTCGAGGCGTACCGGGTCACGAACCTGCTCATGGAGGACAACGTCACTTCCTTCAACAACTGGCGCGGATATGCGGGTGACTTCGTCGATTGGGCGTCCGGGCAGAAGCTGAGCGGGCTGCGGGGAGCGACGATCGTGGGACAAAGAGCCGTCGGCAATCTCACGCACGGATTCTGGCTCGACTACGACAACGCGAACGTGCTGATCCGAGGGATGGTGGCGCGTAACAATCTGCTGGATGGCCTCGTCCTCGAGGCGAGCCAGGGACCCACGAGAGTCGAGGACAGCCGGTTCTGCGGCAACCGAAGGGGCATCATGAGCGAGCACGCGGAAGGTGTGGATCTTCGGTGGAACACGCTTTCCGACAATCGTGAATGGGGGATCCTGATCACCGGCAATTCCGACGGTCCGCGTGCGGTGACCGATTGGGAGACTGGCCAGGTGATGAACTTGATCTCTCGGGACTGGTCCTTGCGCTCGAACGTAGTCACGGGAACGACCGCGCAGCAGCTGTTGATAGGGACGAGCCTGTCGCCCGCCGGGTCCTGGGAGACGTTCGTGGACACGCTCGATTCGCAGGGCAACACCTGGCGCAATCCCGACACGAAGGACGCGTTCGGTGTCGCCGGATGGGTCCGGGTCGACTTCGCTGGGTGGAAGGAGCAGACGGGGCAGGATTCGTCGTCGCGATTCGATAGCGGCGCGCTCGACGGGGCGTGCGCTTTAGCCCCTCATTCGCAGGGAGGCGCCGCATGAGCTTGCCGGGCGAGCGGCTCGTGCCGGAGGTCGGTTTCGATCCAGCATCCAGCGGTTCAACAGTCAGTGTGCTTACCCCTTCCTTGAACTACGCGGACTTCACCCGAGATGCCCTCCTGAGCGTCCAGGGTCAGACGAGGCTCTCGCTGGAGCACATCGTGCAGGACGGCAATTCGACGGATGGGACGATCGAGGTCTTGCAGGACTTCGGCCGCGCCGTGCAGTGGCGTTCGGAGCCGGACGACGGTCAGTCGGACGCCCTCAACATGGCGCTCGCCCGGGCTGGCCACGAGTGGATCGCGCTGCTAAATGCAGACGAGTTCTATCTGCCGGGTGGTCTCGAGGAGCTGCTCAAGGAGGGCACGCGGACCGGCGCCGACGTCGTGTACGGCGATTGCGTCTTCGTCGATGAGGACGGTCGGTTCCTTCGTTTGGTGGCCGCTCACCGGTTCGATCGTCGAACGCTGCGCTCATATGGGTGCTTCATCGACACGTGTGCGACGTTGGTTCGCCGGTCTGTCTTGTCGGAAGGGCCTTGGGACGTCGAGCTGAAGCGGATCATGGATTGGGACCTGTTCCTGCGACTCGCCGCGGAACGACGGCGGTTCCACTACGTCCCGTATCCGGTCGGAGCATTCCGCGTTCATGGAAGGCGAGTGACGGCGCGACCCTCGACGGACTTTCCAACGGAGTACGCGGCGCTCCGAGAGCGCTATCGAGCGGGGTCCGGCCGACGAACGGCCGGGAGAGCCTTGCACCGCGCCCGCAAGCTGATTGAGGGTTCCGTTCGCCGTGAACTCGGCGCCCGTCGATTTGCGGGATCGGACGTGCGATGGTTCCGCTCCGACGTTGGGATGCAAAGATGGCAGGCGCTTCTCGAGAGGTGCTATGGACCGGTGGCTCACGACACGGCGCAATGAAACTGCCTCCCGTCCGCTTCGTTCGAGACAAACACGAGTTCCTCGCTCGATTGGCTGTCGGACGCCGAGTTCTCCACGTCGGTTGTGCCGATGCACTCGCGGACGTGGGATCCAAAGACAAAGAGGGGAGATTCCTTCACAGCCGGCTTGCTAACACGGCGGCCGAGCTCTGGGGATGTGATCTGGATAAAGAGGGCTTGGACCGCCTTCGCGATCGGTACGGTTTCGAGCACCTCGTGACGGCCGATGCTCAGGCTCTTCGCCCCGAACACTTCGATGGTCGGTCTTTCGACCTTATCGTCGCTGCTGAGGTCATCGAACACCTGCCGAATCCTGGCGGATTGCTCCAAGGAGCTCGCCGGTTGCTCGATCCGGCGGGTCATCTCTGCATCACGACCCCCAACGGGGCCCTTCGGATTAAGACGTTCCTTCACAGTCTTCTGGGCAAAGAGGATGTCGCCCCGGAGCACGTCGTCTTATTCTCTTTCACCTCCCTCATGAAGCTGTACCAGCAATTCGGCTATCGACCACCTCAGTGGTTTGCGACTATGGAGCGCCACCACTCGTCCCGAAATGGTGCGGCCAACCTGCTATTGGGGCCCCTAGTCAGGCGAGCGCCGCAGTATTCGGACTGCCTCATAACAATCACGTCCACTGGCCCAACACAGGCGGAGGCGGTCCTATGA